>JAOZQB010000226.1 GCA_029932445.1 Bacteroidales bacterium
TATATGCATACATGCAAAGATACGGTAAATACAGTTTGTCAAGAAAAAAAGATACTAAATGGTTTTTGACGGAAAAGAAAATTTTTTCGGATACAAATTTTGTAAAATCAGATATCGATCTAAAGAAATATTCACTATATAAAAAACTTAAGTGAAAATTAAAATTGCAATCGTAATATTAAATTGGAACGGTGTAACATATTTAAAGAAATTTTTACCGTCGGTAATTAAGTATTCAAAATCGGAAGATATTGAAATAATTGTTGCCGATAACGGTTCAGCCGATAATTCTGTTTCGGTGTTGGAAAATGATTTTTCGGAAGTTAAATTAATTTTATTTGATAAAAATTACGGTTTTACGGGTGGTTACAATAAAGCATTACAACAAATTGATGCAACATATTTTGTATTGTTAAATTCTGATGTAGAAGTGACGGAAAATTGGATAAGTCCGATTATTGAGATGATGGATTCTGATAATACAATTGCTTCTGCAATGCCTAAAATTTTGGCTTATAATAATAAAAAACAATTTGAATATGCCGGAGCATCAGGCGGATATATTGATAAATTCGGTTATCCGTTTTGCAGAGGCAGAATTTTAGATAAAACCGAAGAGGACAAGGGACAATATGATGACGTAAAAGATACTTTTTGGGCAAGCGGTGCAGCAATGTTTGTAAGAGCTGATTTGTATAAACAATTCGGAGGGCTTGACAATGATTTTTTTGCACATATGGAAGAAATCGATTTATGTTGGCGTTTTAAAAATGCCGGTTATCGTGTAGTAATTAATCCGGAATGTGTGGTTTATCATGTCGGCGGCGGGACCTTGCCCAATAATAACCCTCATAAAATTTTTTTAAACTACAGGAATAATCTGCTTTTGCTGTTGAAAAATTTGCCCAGACATAAGATTTTTCCGGTGATTTTTTCTCGATTAATTCTTGACGGTTTATCCGGGATTGTTTATCTTGTCAGTTTAAAATTCAGTTTCTTTTTGGCCGTGATTAAAGCTCATTTCAGTTTTTATTTGCAAATAAGAAGAACTCTTAAAAAACGTAAAAATCAGAACTTTAAGACTATCAACCATAAAGAAATTTATCAAAAAAGTATTGTTTTTTCTTATTTTTTACGGAAAAAAGATACTTTTGACAAGTTAAAAATCCTAAAACCGTAAAATTTTTATTGTGTCTGACAGCATTGTAATAATACCGACCTATAACGAAAAAGAAAATATTGAGAATATTATTCGTAAAGTATTTTCTTTTAAAAAAGAATTTCATATTTTGATTGTTGATGACGGTTCACCTGACGGAACTGCTGATATTGTTAAAAAATTGCAAAATAATTTTCCCGAAAAATTATTTCTTATTGAACGCGAAGGAAAACTTGGTCTCGGAACAGCTTATATCACTGCTTTTCATTGGGCAATTGATAAAAAATATGATTTTATCTTTGAAATGGATGCTGATTTTTCTCATCCGCCGCATGATTTAATCAATCTCTATGATGCCTGTAAAAACAAGGGTGCGGATGTATCCGTAGGTTCCAGATATATCAAAGGAATCAGTGTGGTAAATTGGCCTTTAGGACGTATTTTAATGTCATATTATGCCTCAATGTATGTCAGGACTGTATTAGGGATGAAAATAAAAGATACAACAGCCGGTTTTGTTTGTTATAAAAGAGATGTTTTGGAAACTATCGGAATTGATGATATCCATATGAAAGGATACGGTTTTCAAATTGAAATGAAATTTCGTTCTTTTAAATTAGGTTATAAAATAACAGAGGTACCTATTATATTTACTGACAGAACAGAAGGAAGTTCAAAAATGAGCGGCGGTATATTCAGTGAAGCATTTTGGGGAGTAATAAAACTTCGATTCAGTATTTCAAAAATAAAAAAGACTGCCTAAGCTAATATAACTCAGACAGTCCGTAACTAAACTAAACATTTTATAAATTACTTGATTGCGGATTTTGTGCATCAACAACAGCAATAGCTGCCATATTTACAATTTCTCTGACGGTAGAACCAAGCTGAACAACATGAATTGGTCGTTTTATGCCGCATATAACAGGACCGATAACTTCAGCACCGCCTATTTCCTGCATTATTTTATAAGAAATATTACCGGAACTTAAGTTCGGAAAAATTAAAGTATTAACATTCTTTCCTTTTAATTTTGAAAACGGAAAATGTTTATCACGTAATTCGGTATTAAGTGCAAAATTTGCCTGCATCTCTCCGTCAACAATTATTTCAGGATAATCTTTATGTAATATTTTAACAGCTTCTTTAACTCTTTCAGGACTTCCTGTTCTTGATGATCCGAAATTTGAATAAGATAACATTGCAACAATCGGTTTTTCTCCTAACCACTTAATAGCACTGTTAATAGTTAAAGTTGTATTCACTAATGTTTGAGCATCAGGGCGTTCGTTAATTGTTGTGTCAGCAAAAAATAACGGACGATTATTAGTAATTACAATATACATTCCTGCAATATGTTCTATTTGTTGATTGCATCTGACTACTTCTAAAACGGGTTTTACAACATCTTTATATTTTGTTGCATAACCTGCAACAAAAGCATCTGCTTCTCCGTGTTCTATCATCATACTGCCGAAATAATTTCTGTTATACATTTTTTCTAATGCATCTTTTTCTCTGATTCCTTTACGATAACGTTTTTCGAATAAGAATTGACTGTATTTTTTACGTCTGTCAGATTCTTCTGCTGAAGAAGGATCAATAATCTCAGCTTCTGTAAGAAGATCAGTAAAATTGTATTCTTCAATAATTTTATGAATTGTTTCTTTATTTCCGAGTAAAATCGGTTTTGCAATATTATCATGAATACATATTTGAGCTGCTCTTAAGACATTGTAATTATCAGCATCGGCAAATACAAGTCGTTTAGGATTAATTTTTGCTTGTGAATAGATTTTTCTGATTAATTTATTTCCTGTTCCCGTTCTTTCTCTGAGTTCTTCTGTGTATTTTTCAAAATCTTTAATCGGTTTTTTTGCAACGCCGGAATCCATTGCAGCTTTTGCTACAGCCGGAGAAACCCTTGATATTAATCTGGGATCTAAGGGTTTGGGAATTAAATAATTTTTACCGTAAACTAAATGCTTGGCATTATAAGCATTTGTAACTTCTTCCGGAACGTCTTCTTTAGCTAATTCAGCCAAAGCATATACGGCAGCTATTTTCATTTCTTCATTAATTGCTGTTGCTCTTACATCTAAAGCACCTCTGAAAATAAAAGGAAATCCTAAAACATTATTAACTTGGTTCGGATAATCGGATCGCCCGGTTGCCATTATAATATCATCTCTTGCATCAATGGCATCTTCATAAGAAATTTCCGGATCCGGATTAGCCATAGCAAAAACAATAGGATTCTTTGCCATCGATCTAACCATATCTTTTGATAATACATCTTTTGTTGATAATCCGAAAAAGATATCGGCACCTTTAATAGCATCTTCTAAAGTATCAAGTTTTCGTTTTGTAACGTAATTTTTTTTGTATATGTTTATATCTTTTCTTTTGTCATTGATAACACCTTTGCTGTCACACATAACCACATTGGTCTTTTTTAGTCCCAAAGAAATAAGAAGATTTGTGCAAGCCATCGCAGCAGCACCGGCTCCGCTAACAACTAATTTTACATTTTCAAATTTTTTACCTGCTAAATCAATGGCATTAACCATTGCAGCTGAAGAAATAATTGCTGTTCCGTGTTGGTCGTCATGCATTATCGGAATATCCAATTCTTCTTTAAGGCGTTTTTCAATTTCAAAACATTCGGGTGCTTTAATATCTTCCAAATTAATTCCGCCGAAAGTCGGAGAAATGATTTTAACGGCTTCAACAAACTTATCAATGTCTTTTGTATCCATTTCAATATCAAAAACATCAATATCACCGAAAATCTTAAACAGAAGACCTTTTCCTTCCATTACAGGTTTCCCGGCAACGGCACCTAAATCTCCGAGACCCAGAACAGCGGTGCTGTTTGATATAACGGCAACAAGATTTCCTTTTGCCGTATATTTATATGCGTCATCCTCATTCTTTTCAATTTCAAGACAAGGATCTGCTACACCGGGTGTGTATGCTAATCCTAAATCGCGTTGTGTGCTGTGAGGTTTTGTCGGTATGACCTGAATTTTTCCCGGTCTGCCTTCCGAATGATACTTTAAAGCATCTTCTTTGGTTATTTTAGCCATGATTAAGTTTTTAAATTTTATGCAAAGTTACTTTAATAAATTAATAAGATTAATATTAATTGATATGTTTACGGACATATATTTTTAAAATAAAGGCACATTTTTTTTGCAGAAAAAATATTTCATATATATTTGCATCCGCTTTTAAGGAAAAGCATTTATTAGGGCGATTAGCTCAGTTGGTTCAGAGCACTTGGTTTACACCCAAGGGGTCACAG
>JAOZQB010000048.1 GCA_029932445.1 Bacteroidales bacterium
TTGCACAGAATCTAAAGATTCAATTTTTAATCTTCTGAGCAAAGAAGAAAAAAAGATTTTTGAAGAAAACCGTCAGTGTACGTCCTATAAAAAAGGTGAAATAATATTTAAAGAAGGTGATTTACCCGTAGGAATGATTTGTTTATGTGCAGGCAAGGTAAAATTGTTCAAAGAAGGTGTAGGAGGGAGAGATCAAATTATTCGAATGGATAAGCAAGGTGATTTTGTCGGTTTCAGGGCACTTTTTGCGGGTGAACATTATAATGCTACAGCTACTGCAATTGAAGATTCCGTTATTTGTTATCTTGAAAAAAATATTTTAGAGAAAGTAATAAAAGCGAACGGAAATTTTGCTTTAAGAGTTATTAATATTTTAGCAAAGGAACTTGGTTTTTCAAATGAAAGAACAGTTTCTTTAACACAAAAACATATTCGCGGCAGATTGGCAGAATCGCTTCTTGTTTTAGTAAATACCTTCGGATTTGAAGATAATAATAAAACGATTAAAGTATACTTATCACGCGAAGATATAGCCAGCTTATCAAATATGACAACATCAAATGCGATTCGAACCTTATCAACATTTGCGCAAGAAAAGGTTATATCATTGTACGGCAGGAGTATTACTGTTGAAAATATGGAAGTATTAAAAAGAATCAGCAGATTAGGATAAATTATTATGTAATAAAGAAGAAACTCAGCATATATTTTGCTGAGTTTTTCTTATTTTAGCCCTTTAAAAAAAAATATGCTGAAAAATGCAATTAAAATATACTGCTTAAATTACAGATATATTTATATCGGAATGTTGCTTATTTTGGTTAGTGTATTACCGCATTCACGTCTTTTATTGAGCATGTCGGAAATCGGGTTGGTTTTCTTCTGGATTTTAGAAGGGAAATTTAAGTCAAAAATTCAGATATTAAAAACACATCCTGAAATTCTCATTTTTGCATCCATATTTTTACTTCATATTATCGGTTTGATTTATACACAAAATTTTCCGTATGCCGGAAAAGATTTGAAAATTAAATTACCGATTTTATTATTTCCGATTGTTTTGGGGACATCATTAAAATTGACTGCAAAAGAAATTAAATTGATTTTAATGATTTTTACAATTTCATTAATTGCTAAAACATTATACGGAATTGCTTCATTATTAGGGTTAACCGGTGTTGAAATTACTGATTTTCAAAAATTAGCGGGAAAATTTTCCCATATAAGATATGCTTTGCTTTTAAATATTGCTGCATTTTCAATGTTGTATTATTTAATTTTTAATTCTGAAAAGGAAAAATTGAAATATAAAATTTTTTATTTTCTGAGTTTTATTTGGCTGAGTTATTTTCTGTTGCTGTTACATTCTGTTACCGGATGGATTATTTGGTTTATTTTATTTGGTTTCAGTTTAATCAGATTTTCAATATTAGAGAAAAACAAAATTTTAAAATTATTGGTTTCAGGCTTTTCTGTGTTAATGTTTTTAGGAATAATTTTTTATATCAGTTATTCGGTTCACCGTTTTCACAGAACTGATAAACTAATTCCGGAAAAGACAGAAAAATTTTCGAAAGAGGGGAATAAATATAAAAATTATTTAAAAAGTACACAAACGGAAAACGGCCACTATGTAAATATTTATTTGTGCGAAAAAGAATTAAAACCGGAATGGAATAAACGTAGTCAAATTGATTATGACGATAAGGATAACAAAGGACAAAAAATTAAATTTACGCTTATCAGATACCTGACATCTAAGAATTTACGAAAAGATAAAGAAGGAATATCAAAATTATCCGAACAAGACATTCAAAATATTGAAAAGGGTTTGACAAATTATATTTTTGCAGATAAATATTCCGTTTATCCGAAAATTTATGAATTATTATGGCAAATCGAACGTTATTTATCCGGAGGTAATCCTGAAAATCAATCTGTTTCTCAACGATTAGAATTTTTAAAAAACGGGAAAGAAATTATAAAACGAAATTTTTGGTTCGGAGTGGGTACCGGAGACATAAAAGATGCGTTTAAAAATCAATATAATTTATCAAACTCAAGATTATCTGACAAACATCGACTCAGATCTCACAATCAGTATGTTACAATGTTTATTACATTCGGATTATTCGGATTTATTTGGTTTTTGTTTGCTTTAATTTATCCCTTTATAAAGACGAAGAAATATAAAAATTATCTTTTTTTAATTAGCTTTATCGTCATAAGTTTGTCAATGCTTAACGAAGATACTTTGGAAACTCAAATGGGTGCAACGGTTTTTGCTTTTTTCTTATCGTTTTTTATGTTTTCACAGGAAATAATTCAAAAGGAAGAAGTTATTTCTTAATATTAAGTATTTCATAAAATAAATTCAGATATTCTCTTATATTATTTTCCCAAAGGAATTTTTTTGAATATTTTTTTAATATTTCAGATTTTGATTCTTGTTGATAAAACTCATTAATATTTTTCAGAAAGCTCTTTTTCATATCTTCAGGATTAAAATTTTCCCAATAAAAGGCATTGTCTTCACAAATCTCAGGAATACTTGAAGATGCAGATGCAAATACCGGTTTCCCGAAACGCATTGCTTCAATAGGCGGTATTCCCATGCCTTCAAATTTTGAAGGAAATAAAACTGCTTTACAATTTTTCAGAAACCAATATTTATCTTCGTCACTAATTTGTCCGGGCATTACAATTCTGTTTGACAGGGATTTTTGTTGAATTAGATTTGCAATTTTTTTTGCATAAGGAGAGTTGTTATTTCCGGCAATTACTAATTTAAAATTTTCGGATAAAAGTTCAAGAAAATGAATTAAGACTTCTGTATTTTTTTTTTCTTTAATTACACCTATTGAAAATAAAATATCTCCTTCGGGAGCATAAGCCGGTTTTTCGGCTTTCGGATATTCGGAAACTTCAACGCCGTTATATATAACAGATACTTTTTTTCCTGTTAAATTTAAATTATTTTGAACTTCATTTTTTGTAAAATCAGAAATTACGGTTATCTCTGTTGCTCTGTTTATTTTATTTTGAAGTTTTTTAAGTCGTTTTTTTGCTTTTTCAGGAGTTTTTTCCGATAAAAAATTTAAATCATGTATTGTTAATATGTAAGGGGAAAGCTTTCTTGCAGGAAAATAAGCCGAATCTTGATGTAATGAATACCATAAATCGTATTTTTTGCAAGTTGCCGGAAACCACCGTCTTCTTAATGAAACAACTTCATAATCAACATTATTCCCGAAAAATCCTACATATTTTTTTGGTACAAAGAAGGTGAATTTTAATTTTTTATCTTGTAATTCAGATAAACCTTTACCGAAATATAAAGAAACTTGTCCTAAACCGGTATTAATATCTTTAAGGCGGTCTAAATCAATTAAGACTGTTTTTATCATTTTGAATCCTTTATTAATTGCCTGAGTTTCGTATATTTCAACCAAGTTGCAAATGTATTAATAAGGCATATTGTAATACCGTAAAATCCGTCAAGAAACGCAAGTTTAAGAAAAAAACCTTTGAAAAAACTTCCGAAAGTACTGAGAAATATTTTAAAAAAATTAATGCTTTTTTCTTCTTTAAATAAAACTTCGGCAGATATTGTTGTAAATTTATTTGTTTGATTAATATGTTCTTCAATTGAACTATATGAAAAGTGGAGAATATTACCTTTTAATTTCCCCGGGGAAGTTCTGTTTATAAGTTTTAAACTGTCATGAGGATTTTTACCTTGCCAACTTGCTTTATGTTTATTTACTAAACGAATTTTTTTATCCGGATACCATGAGCCGTGTTTAATCCATTTTCCGCAATAATTATTTAATCGGTTCATTTCATAACCGTCAAAGGTTAAATTTGATTTAATTAATTTTATCGAATGAATTAATTCTTCATCAAGAAGTTCATCGGCATCCAGAGATAACACATAATCATATTTAGCTGTATTTTTCGCAAATTCTTTTTGTTGGATGTGTCCGGAGAACTTATTTTTAATAAAATTTACATTGAACTTTTTGCAAATATCTTCAGTATTGTCAGTTGAAAAAGAATCTACAACTAATATTTCATCCGCAATATTTTTCACAGAATTTAAACATCGTTCAATATTCTTTTCTTCATTAAAAGTTATTATTGCTACAGATAGATTATTCATGTGTCTATATTTAAATTTCAAAAGTCACATAGCCTGCCTGACGGCAGACAGGGAACATCCGCATGCCGGCTTATTTTATTCTGCAAAGGTATGTTCACGCATTAGTCATTTCCTTATGTGTCAAATCTTTTCTCACGGGTGTTTCATGTTACATTAAATTTGAATGTTTCCGGCAAGTTCATAAACTTTTCCCGGCAAACATCTTAAGGCATCTTTAAATTCCATTTCCAGCAATAAGGTTGATGCTTTTGCCGAATTAAATCCGGATTCTTTGCAAATATTATCAATTACCGTTTTACCGTTTTTCTGCAAAATTTGTGCTATTTTTCTTTCATCCTCAGATAATTCGACAAATAAGACTTTTTGTTTCGGATTTATATTTTGTTCCCAATTTAAAATATATTCAATATCTTTTGCCGATTGAAGTAAAAATGCTTTATGTATTTTTATTAACCAATTTGTACCTTCGGAATATGTATCTTCCAATCTTCCGGGTACGGCAAAGACTTCTCGGTTATATGAATTTGCAATATCAGCCGTTACCAATGAACCCCCTTTTGCTGCAGATTCGACAACAACTGTTGCATGAGACAGTCCTGCAATAATCCGATTTCGTTGCAGAAAATTTTGTCGTTCAAATTTTGCTCCTTTTGTAAATTCGGTAATCAATGCCCCTTGTTTCACTATTTCAGCAGCAATGTTTTTATGTTTTGCAGGATAAATTCTGTCAAAACCATGTGCCAAAACAGATACGGTATCTAATCCGTATTTTAATGCAGATTTATGTGCACAAATATCTATACCGTATGCTAATCCGCTTATAATTATTGGATTATGCCTTGAATCTGCCAATTCTTTAATAAGCTGATCACAAATTTCTTTTCCCCTTTGTGTGGCATTTCGTGTACCTACGATGCTTATTATTTTACGATTTTCATATGAAACAGTACCTTTTTCAAAAAACATTAAAGGTGCATCGGAGCATTGTTTTAACAGAAAAGGATAATCTTCATCTAAATAAAAACGGGTTTTAATACCATTTTTTGTAATAAATTTTATTTCATCTTCTGCATCTTTTAACAAATGTTTATTTTGTAAAATACTTGTAGTCGTCATTTTTCCGATACCGGGTGTTTTTAATAACTTCTGTTTATCGGCTTCAAAAACTTCTTTTATACCTCCGCAATAAGAAATTAAATTTTTCGCATTTATGGGTCCTAATCCAGGAATTTGCCCTAAAGCAATTTTATATTTTAAGTTTTCATCGGTCATTTACGAAAAAAGAAATGGTTATTTTAACACTTTTTGAACCTTATTATTACTGACAATATAAGCCGAAATAGTATGTTCGTTTTTCTTTATTTTTTTAATGGTTTCTTTATTTCCGTCAAAATCATAAATGATGATTCGAGCTTCGTCAGTTTTTGCCGTTGCTTCCGATTCGGTTACGCATTTTTCAGCAATATCTTTTCCCAGAATTTCGGGAAGATAATCTGCCCAACGTTTTCCGGAATAATTCATTTTAAAAATTAGTTTGCTCATAAGTTAAGAATTTTGAAGATATTAGTTAACAGAATTTTCGATATATTCATAAGCTTGATTTCTTAATACAGGGATAAATCCGGCTTCTTGTACGGCTTCTTGAATTTGTTCGGCATTAAAACTGTAATCGGCACCGGCAACGGAAACAACATTTTCTTCTATCATAATGGACCCGAAATCATTAGCCCCTCCGTGAAGCGTCAGTTGTCCGGCTGTTTTACCTACGGTAAGCCATGATGCCTGCATGTTTTTTATATTCGGCATCATAATTCTTGCCAGAGCAAAAGTTCGAAGATATTCATCGGTTGTAACCGTATTTTCAATGCCTGATTTTTCATTCAGTTCGGTGCCTTCATCTTGAAAAGGCCAAGGAATAAATGTTGTAAAACCTTCCGAGTTTTCCGGCTTTTCGGCTTGTACTTCTCTCAATCTAACAAAATGTTCGATACGTTCGCGATGTGTTTCAATATGCCCGAACATCATTGTTGCCGATGTAACAATATTGAGTTTGTGTGCTTCACGCATAACATCCAACCATTGCTGTGCGGTGCATTTTCCTCTTGAAACTGTTTTTCGAACTCGGTCAACCAAAATTTCGGCACCGGCACCCGGCAAACTGTCCAATCCTGCTTCCGTCAATTGAATAAGTACATCTCTGTATGTTGTTTTTGAAATACGTGCAATATGATGAATTTCGGCTGGTCCCAGAGCATGAAGTTTAATGTCGGGGTGCATCTTTTTAAGGTCTGAAAATAATTGCTTATACCATGTCAGTCCGAGTTTCGGATGCAAACCGCCTTGCATAAGTAACTGATTGCCGCCGAGTTCTTTCAGGACTTTTATTTTTTCGTCGTATTCTTCAAGAGTTGTTATATAAGTATCGGGAGCTCCGGGTTTTCGATAAAAATTGCAAAATTCACATTGTGCGATACAAACGTTTGTGATGTTTACGTTTCTGTCAATAATCCATCCGACTTTATTTCTGTTTTCTTCAGTTTGGTTTCTTTTACGAATTTCATTTCCGATAAAAATCAAATCGGAAGTCGGCGCATTTTCGTACAGATACAGACCTTCATCAACTGTCAGAAAATCAAGGTTTAGTGCTTTTTTATATAATGTATTTAAGTTCATCTTTTATGTATTTGTAAAATGCAAAGATAATATTTACGGAATATAAGCAAAGATTTTGCGGTGTATTTGGTTTGAGAAATGTTGAAACTATAAAAAGCCGGTGACAAAGCAAACTTCAGGAAAGGATTGTATTGTTACGATTTTCTGAAAATCTGTTTCAATATTTTAATTGAATAATACAAAATCTTCTTTTTTTAAATATCCGGTTGAATAGTAGATTTTTACTGAGAATTATTTAATCTGTCCTCAATTAATAAAGTCATAACCTCTTTTACGGTCATGCCGGCTTTTCGAATCATTTGAGGGATAAGACTTTCATCAGTCATTCCGGGAATGGTATTAGCTTCGAGAAACCAATAGTCGCCGTCTTTTAAAATAAAATCCATTCTTACAATGCCTTTACAATTTAAAACATCATAAAGTTCGGAAGTGATATTTTGACATTTTTCGGTAAGTTCTTCCGATATTCCGGCCGGAATAATTTCTTCCGAAAGATTTTCATATTTCGCTTGATAATCAAAGAAACCTGTTTGCGGAATAATTTCCACAAGCGGAAGTTTGTATTCTCTGTCTTTCGTTTTAAAAATACCGCATCCTATTTCGTCACCTTTAATAAATTCTTCAACAATTACTTCACAACTTTCATTAAAGGCAGTTTGAACAGCTTTGTCAAAATCTTCCATTCGCTCAACCTTGCTCACACCAAAACTTGAACCGCCTGCATTCGGTTTAACAAAACAGGGTAAACCCAACTTTTTAATAACACTTTCGGCATCATATTTTTTCTCCGATTTTAATAAAACAGATTTTGCAATGTTTACAATATTAAAGTTACGTAAAAACGTGTTGCAATAATATTTATTGAAAGTTAAGGAAGAAGCCAGTACACTGCTTCCAATGTACGGAATTTTTATCATATCAAAATATGCCTGTAACAATCCGTCTTCTCCGGGTGTCCCGTGAATAGCAGAAACCACAAGATCGAAAGTTTCCTTTTGCCCTTTGTCGTTAAAACTGAAATCGTTTTTATGTATTATTAATCCGCAATTTAAATCGTTAATCAGTGTCCATTCTTTATCTTTAATTTGAACGACATACACATTGTATCTTTCTTTATCAATTTCATTTGCAACGTTTTCTGCTGATTTTAAAGAAATAAAAAATTCGGAAGAATTTCCTCCGGCAAGAACAGCTATATTTTTTTTGTTTGTCATTTTCTGTGTTTCGGAGATCTTTCGATTTATAAAAACTTTAAAAATAAAGAAACGATATTCTCCAAATTTGCGAATTATACAATCATTTTCAAAATTTATTTATTACAATTTCATCCAAACTTCTTTTCGGAACATGATGAATTAGATTTTTGTCTCGCCAATAATTATAATTTTCGGTATCCGGCATATCTTCAATAACAACAGTTTCATTCGGTACACCGAGTGCTAAAACTAAAAGTATTTCAAGGTGTTCGGGAATATTCAGATTTTTTCTTAAGACCGTTCGTTGAATTGCAGCTATCGTGCATCCGCCATATCCTTTTTCAACGGAACCAAGCAAAATTGATTGTGTCACAATACCGCTTGCAACTTCATGATAGGATTTCTCAACCTTCGGAAGAATTGTATGATCACCGAGAATGATAATGTATGCCGAAGGTTTTTCATTTTCTGAAGGTCCTTTCCAATCGGTTAATGCACCGGCCCAACTTAATGTCGGAAAAATTTTGTTATTTGATTCTTCCGAATTTGAAATAAAAAATTTCAACGATTGACGATTTCGAGGAGAAGGTGATAAACGTGCTAATTCAACCAAGCTTCTTAATTCTTCTTCCGAAATTGAAACATTATTTTTGAAACGACGATAGGTCCGATTTTTCAGTATCAGGTTTTTTATCATTTTACAAGTCGTTAATAAAATCAATTAAAAGGTGCATTAATCCTTCAAATTTACTTAAAGGCAAACGTTCGGGTGTGTCAAAAATATTGTGATATTCTTTGTATTTCCCGAGTGTATATATAAAAATTGTCGGGACTCCTTTTTCAAAAAAGAAATAGTGATCACTGTTGGCGGCTTTGCCTCTTATTTTTATTGACGGTAAATAATTATTTCGGTTATTTATGGTAACAAGCTTATCAAATTCAGTTTTGAAAACAGTTCCGTTTACAATCTTAATGCCGTTATCACCGCTGCCTACCATATCAAGATTTATAAAAAATTTAATCTTTTTTAACGGAAAAACAGGATGTTCTGAATAATAATATGAACCTTGTAATCCGAGTTCTTCTCCGCTGAAAAACATAAAAACAATATTATATTTCGGTTTTTTCTGTTTTGAGAAATATTTTGCTAAAGTCAGCAGAGATGCTACTCCGCTTCCGTTATCATTGGCTCCGGGAAAAAATACGTCTCGTCCCATTGTCCCGAGATGGTCGTAATGTGCCGAAAACACAATACTTGTGTCAGTTTTTCCTTTAATGTACGCAATGATATTTTGTGTTTCAAATGCCGAATAATATTTGCTGTCGACAGCAATTTGAATCTCTTTCGGTTTATTAGGAAGACTTGATTGTTTTAATATTATCAGAGGAAAATCTTTTCGAATTTTAGAAGGAGAATATATTAATTTTTTTCGTGTAATTGCCACAACAGCTTTAGCTTTAAGGGTATTTATTTCCGTAATCATTTGATAAGCATCGTGAAAATTTCTTTTGAGTAAGCCGAGAGTATCAATCAATATTACCTTGTCGGAAAAATCGGCATGAATAAATTTTTTAAATTTCTCCGGTTGAGAGATAAGAGAGCTGTCGATTATTGCTAAATCGAATGTACCGGTTAAGGAATCGGATGATGCCGAAAATAAATAATCGACACCCGGAATTAATTTTTTATTATTGATACTTACCGAATTATTCCCGGAAAGCGTATTTACATGAATTTTGAATTTTTGAAAATATGATTTATCGAATTTTTTTAAACCCAATTTCTTTAAGCGATTCTCAATAAATTGAGCTGTTTTTTGAGCGCCTCCCATAGCATATCCTCTTCCGTGAAATGCTTCGGAACATATTGTATTAAGTATTTCACGGGCTTCTTCTTTAGTTTGAGAGATGCTTTGTTGAAAACTTAATAAAAATATTGTCAGGATTATGAAAGCTGACTTCATTGTTTTTATATTTTTGTCAAAGTTATAAAAATGCATTTATATAAAAGTATATTTTTATGTTTTTAGAAGAAAAAGTGCGTACGGCAGGTTGGATTGAAGTCGTTTCAGGCTCAATGTTTTCAGGGAAAACAGAGGAGTTAATCAGACGAATGAAGCGGGCCGAAATTGCGAAACAGAAAATCATAATTTTTAAACCGAAAGTGGATACGCGTTATTCGGAAGAAATGGTTGTTTCGCACGATGCTAAATCCATAAAATCTATTCCTGTCAAGAAAGCAGAAGATATTTTGGATTTGGCAAACGGTTACGAAGTTATCGGAATTGACGAAGCACAATTTTTCAGCGATATTTTGGTTGAGGTTTGTAATCGGCTGGCGGACAGAGGGATTCGTGTTATAGTTGCCGGTTTGGATATGGATTTTGCCGGAAAACCTTTCGGACCTATTCCGCGTTTGATGGCAATTGCCGAGTATGTTTCAAAGGTTCATGCCATTTGTATGCGATGCGGGAACTTAGCCCAGTATTCTCATCGTTTATCCGATAGCGACAAACAATTTCTTCTCGGGGAAAAAGATGTTTATGAACCGCTTTGCAGAAAATGCTATAATGAGGCGATAAAGAAGTAAATTATTTTTTAACCAATTCAATTTCAAATAGTTTAGGCCATAATTTTCCGGTAACAAAAAGACGCTTGTTGTCTTTATCATAAGCAATACCGTTAAGAACATCGGTATCCGGTTTGTAATCGTTCATGGGTAAGATGTGTGATAAATCAATGTAAGCCGCAACTTTTCCGGTATGCGGGTCAAATTTCACAATTTTTTCATATTGATAAATATTGGCATAAATGAATCCGTCAATATATTCCAATTCATTCAAATATTTTACGGGACCTTCATTATCATACACTTCAAATGTTTTAACAACAGAATAAGTTTCGGGTTCTAAAACTTTCACTTCTGCAGAACCGTTGGTCATAAACAAATGTTTATCGTCAGTACAAATTCCCCAACCTTCACCGCCGTAGTTGAATTTATCAAGTTCTTTGAAAGTCTTAAAATCATACACGAAACCTCTGCCCGATTCCCAACTGATTTGAATTATCTTATTGTTATAAAGGGTAATCCCTTCGCCGAAAACATCTTTAGGAATTGCAAAACTTTGTAATACTTCGCCTGTTTCAAGTTTTACTTTTCTTACGGTTGATTGTCCTTTTAATCCGGTTGCTTCATATAAAAAACCGTTTTTATAAAAAAGACCTTGCGTATATGCCTGAACATCATGCTTATAAACATTTTTAATTTTATACGTATATTCTTCAGGTTTTTTGTCAGAAAAAACAGTAATAAATTGTTGCTTTCTGAATCGTTGATTATCCCGATTAAGTTCAATTTCGAAGATGCTTTTTCCGGTGTGTCCGGTTTTTGTATCCCAAGTATAAGATGTATTTTCTTTGGTCAAAACGGCAACATCTTTATTGTTAATTGACAGTATAACGGTATCTTGATTAAATCCGTTTTTGACTTTTCCGGTTATTTTTATGTTATCACCGAAAATATAGTTTTCATTTGAAGGTTTTTCAACGGTTAGCGTTAAGGGATTTTGTTCGTTATGTTCAATTTTATCCGTTTGACCTTGATTTTGTTTTTTGGAAGTTTCTTCATCCGATTTACATCCGTTTATATAAATTACGGAAATTAAAAGAATTAAAATATATTTTATGTTATTCATTACAAGTTATTTGTTTATTAAATTCAGATATAATATGAGAGTGAGTTTTTTATTTATAATTTTAAAAGTTCTTTCGGAGAAATAGAATCAATGAATGTGCATTTTCCTTCATCTAAATCTTTCCAACTTCCGTTAAATTCCAGGATGCAAACATTGGCTGTTTTCATATCAAAATAATTGCCGCTGAGCTGTTCAACAATTGATGACCAAGTCGGATTGTGACCGACAATCATCACGTTTTCAATTTTATCGTCAACTTTCCGTAATTTTTGAGTAATTTCTCTTACAAATCCGAAATAAAAACTTTCGTCCCAATCAATTTTGCCTCGGTAACCCGAATATTCCGCAACTCTTTCAGCTGTCATTTTAGCTCGTTCTGCAGGTGATGAAATTATCAAATCGGGTGTTAGATTTTTCTTTTTCAGTTCTTCTCCTATGCGAGGTGTATCTCTCAAGCCACGTTCATTCAGCGGTCTGTCAAAATCTCGTTGCGAACCGGATCCCCAATCGGATTTCCCGTGTCGCATAATTAATAATTTTTTCATTTTGTTTTAAGTTGTCGCACAAAAATAATATTTTTTATCGAAATTCTTAAGGATGTTTTTATATTTGAACTTCATTTTGCTAAATGTTGACAAATCAAGAACACATATTTTCGGAAAAAATTGATACTTCTGTTGAAAACGGGGAATTTATTAAACTTATTATCAGCAATAAGAGACATAAAACTTCAGAGTTGAATAAAATTATTATTTCACCCGTTGAAATTAAAAAAGGTTTTCGACTTTCTTTTCTGTATAATTATAAGACACAAGATATTACTAAAAACTATGAACTTGAAGAATCCCAAAGTTTAATTTTCAATGAATTGAAAGAGAATTTTTTAAATGCCGAATTATTCACGGCAAATGAAATTATTCGATTGTTCTTTTCCGCAAAAAATAATAAGCCGAAAATCAAAATAAGTGAGCCGACTTTTAAACCTGTCGTAAATCTTAATCACGATCGAAAAAAACATAAAAGAGTTGAGCTGAAAAATAATATTTGGCTGAAGGAATTGGGCATTACAACTTCCGAAGATGTGATTAAAAAAGATATGCATGATAAATATCGACAGATTAATAAATATCTGGAAGTTATTGAAAATATGATAATTAAAAAGACTTCCGAAAAAAAATTGAGAATTTATGATGCCGGTTCAGGGAAGGGATATTTAACTTTTGCACTTTATGATTATCTGAAAAACAATTTAAAAATTGAAGCACATATTACGGGAATTGAATTTAGGCAAGAACTTGTTGATAAGTGTAATATGATTTCCGAAAAAGCTGAGTTTGAAAATTTGAACTTTGTTCAAGGAACAATCATTGACAGTAAAATCAATGAAGTTGATGTTTTTATTGCTCTGCATGCTTGCGATACGGCAACTGATGAGGCAATTTATAAAGGGATAAAAGCAAATGCGCAATTTATTGTTGCAGCTCCTTGTTGCCAAAAACAAATTCGCAAACAAATGAATGTGACAAATGCAATGGCTTCATTGATGAAACACGGAATTTTAAAAGAACGACAAGCGGTTATTCTGACAGACGGATTACGTGCTTTAATACTTGAAGCAAACGGCTACAAAACAAAAGTGTTTGAGTTTATTTCTACGGAACATACACCAAAGAATATTATGATTGTTGCCGAAAAAACAAATAAGAAATTTAATAAAGATGAAATTAATAAAAATATTAATGAGATAAAACAGATGTTCGGTATTGAAAGTCATTATCTTGAGAAATTGTTAAACGAACAAAGGTTTCAGATATAAATTTAGAAACACCCGTATCGAATTAATTCAACACAAGCGGATGAATATAACCTTTGAAAATTATTAAAAAAACTTATGAAAACAGGATTTTTAATTATCATATTGAATATTTTTACCGGGTTTCATTTAAATGAAGAATCCGATTTAACAGGAAATTGGAAACTTGTAAGAAATGAAGACGGAATTAAAGCGTTTACCCGAGAAGTAGAGGGTTCAAGTATTAAGCAAGTACGCGTTATCGCAAATGTAAAAAGCACTTTAACGGCACCGGTTGCAATTGTACGCGATGTAAGTTCGCATCCGAAATGGATTTACAGATGTAAAACAGCAAAAATTTTAAAAACCGTCAGTGAAAGTGATCATTATTATTATAACGAAACAGAAGCTCCTTGGCCGATCAGCAACAGAGATATTATTACGCATGCCGTAATCACTCAAGATAAAAAATCAAAAATTGTTACGATTACTTCAACCGGAGTACCGAATTTTATTCCTCCGATAAAAGATATTGTTCGTTTAAAAAAATTACAAGCACAATGGAAATTTATTCCTAAAGTAAACGGTACAGTCGATATTAATTTTACACTATTAATTGATTTGGGAGGAGATTTGCCTTCATGGTTAGTGAATTTGGCCATAGCAGACGGACCTTTTGAAACTGTACTGAATATGCGCAAAGAAATTATGAAAGCAAAATATCAAAATGCCGTTTATAATTTTATACAAGAATTATGACAGCAGCGGTTACCGGTGCAAACGGACATATCGGAAATAATCTTTGTCGAGAACTTTTGAAACAAGGATATAATGTTAAAGTATTAATCCGTAACGATTCAGATGCTTTAAAAGGACTTGATTTAGAGTTAATAAAAGGAGATGTAACAGATAAAGAAAGTTTGCAAAAATTAATCGAAGGAGCAGATGTCGTATTTCATCTTGCAGCAATAATTTCTATAAACCGAAGGCAAAAACACCTTTTGCCGGCAATTAATATTGAAGGAACTCGAAATATATCCGAAATTTGTCTTGAAAATAATGTAAAACGATTTATTCATTTCAGTTCGGTTCATGCTTTAAATCAATATCCGCTTGATAAACCGCTTACCGAAGAGAATCCGCTTGCCGGAAACAATACTTATGCATACGATCGTTCAAAAGCCGAAGCCGAAAAAATAATTCTTAATGCTTGTGAGAAAGGTTTGAATGCAATTATATTAAATCCGACATCGGTTATCGGAGTTAATGATTATAAACCGTCATTGTTAGGACAAGCAGTTTTGAAAATTGCAAACGGGAAACTTCCCGCATTAATTCCGGGCGGATTTGATTGGGTTGATGTTCGTGATGTTGTTCAGGGATCAATTTCGGTAATTAAGAAGGGCAGGGCAGGAGAACGATATTTATTGTCAGGACATTGGCGAACAATGAAAGATTTGTCAAGTGAAATTAATAAATACACCGGAAGGAAAAATCCGATTAAAATACCGACATTTTCAGCAAAAATCGGTTTGCCGTTTATTCGTCTGTACGGGAAAATTAAGAATGAAGCACCACTATACACGAACGAATCGCTGAATATTTTAAAATATTCAAATAAAAATGTCAGTCATTCAAAAGCTGCAGAGGAATTGGATTACACAACACACCCTTTTTCGGAAACGATAAAAGATACTGTAGAATGGTTTAAAAAAAACGGAATGATTTAAAATGATGATAAAAGAAGATTTATTTAACGAACTTGTGTGGCTGTGGATTTTAATCGGAATTGTTATTTTTCCGATTATGCTTTTTGTGAAAGTTCCTTACGGCAGACATACCGATAAAAGTTGGGGAGCAACAATTAACAATAAACTCGGCTGGATTATTATGGAATTTCCGGCTTTGGCAGTTTTTATGTATTTCTTTATGAAAGGTGAAAAAAGTCAATCTGCAGTTGTTTGGGTGTTTTTCGGTTTTTGGCTTTTTCATTATGTGAACAGAACTTTTATTTATCCCCTGAGAACAAAAACGGCAAAAAAGCAAATTCCTTTTTTAATTGTTTTTTTAGCTATCTTTTTCAATTCCGTAAACGGATTTCTTAACGGTTATTATTTTTCCGAATTACATCCGAATTATGATATTTCGTGGTTGTATGATGCTCGATTTATAATAGGAAGTTTGATGTTTATTTTAGGTATGACAGTAAACCGAATTGCCGACAGAGATTTAATGAATTTAAGAAAACCGGGAGAAACCGGTTATAAAATTCCGCAAACAAAGATATTCAAATTAGTTTCGTGTCCGAATCACGGAGGTGAAATGCTGGAATGGGCAGGTTTTGCCGTTCTTACTTGGAGTTTGCCGGCATTGGCATTTGCCGTTTGGACTGTTTCTAATGTTTTACCGCGTTCCTTGGCACATCATAAATGGTATAAAAATCATTTTCCGGATTATCCGAAAAACAGAAAAGCGGTTATTCCGTATATTTTGTAACGGCTCGAATAAACTCCGTTTTTTCAATGGGGTTTATTTTTGTGTGTGTGCCCTGCATGTGCAGCAGAACACATACTGCAAGTTAGAATAAAAATTCTAAAAATACGAATAAATTTTTATGATAACAAGCGGT
>JAOZQB010000049.1 GCA_029932445.1 Bacteroidales bacterium
GTATAAAAATTACGGAAATAACCGAAGAAAAAGCGGTAGTGCGGATACCGTTTAAGTTTTTAACAAAAAATCCGTTTAAATCCATGTATTTTGCTTCGCAGGCAATGGCTGCGGAATTGGCAACAGGGATTTTGGCCTTGTCGCAAATTTCCGGCAGAAAACCGGCGGTTTCTATGTTGGTTTTTGATATGAATGCACATTTTTCAAAAAAAGCACGTACGGCAGTTCATTTTACCTGCAACAACGGAGCTGAAATTAAAGCTGCCGTTGAAGAAACAATTCGTACCGGCGAAGGTGTTACCGTAGAAGCAAAATCCGTCGGGATTGATAAATCCGGTGATATAGTTTCGGAATTTACATTTATTTGGACGTTTAAAGTAAAACAAAAAAGGCAATCATAACGAATGCCTTTTTCTTTTGTAATTTAATGAACAGTTTACCATTTATCGGTAAATTTAATTCCCCAAATCGTAATATCATCTCTTTGTTTTTCAAGTCCTTGATGCTCGTCTAATTTATTCAAAATAAGTCTTTTTTGTTCTTTCAGTCCTAAATCTTTTGCTTCTTTTAATGTTTCAATAAATTTAGGTGTTCCGAAACGCTTTCTATCCGCATTATTTTGATCGATAATACCGTCTGTTGTCAGCCATAAAATATCATTTTCAAATAAATAGAAATCTTTATTTGTAAATTTAATATTTCCTCTTTTTTGTTTTGTTCCGCCTATTGAACGTCTTTCAGAAGAAAGAATTGTAATATCATTATTTTTATGAGAAAAATAATATAAATCAGATTTTGCACCGGAATAGGTTATATGAAAAGAATCATCTTCTTTCTCAATAACACAAACAGACATATCCATTCCGTCATTGTTATCTGTGGAGTCTTGTCTTAAAGCAATTTTTACTTTTTGATCCAAAGTTTCTAAAATATCTTTAGGGCTGGACAAATTCTGTTCCGAGACAATTTCACTTAATAAACGGCTTCCGATCATTGACATAAATGCACCGGGGACTCCGTGGCCTGTACAATCAACGGCAGCGAGGAATAATTTGTCGGGTTTTCCGTCTTTTCCCGGTTTTTCTGCAAACCAATAGAAATCTCCGGATACAACATCTCTCGGTTTAAAAATAATAAATGAATCAAAATATTTTTCTAAATCATCCGGAAGCGGTAATATGGCTTGTTGAATATTTTTAGCATAGTTAATACTGGACGTAATCAGTTCATTTTGTTTTTCAATTTGATCTTTTTGTTTGTAAATTTCAAGCTCGGATTTTTTCTCAGTCGTAATATCGGTATCAATTGAAATCAACTTAGTAACATCATTATTTTCATCTAAAATAGGTGTAATCGTAGTTTGTACCCATATATCTTTCCCGTTTCTTGTTTTACTTAAGTTTTGATATGATCCGGTTTGTTTGGATTCAATAATATTAGATATAATCGTTTGAACTTCAGGATTACTACTGGCACTTATAATATTATCATCTAATTCATTACGCAGAAGCTGAAGCGTGTAACCGTACATTCGCGTAAAACCGGCATTGACCCACTGGAAATTTCCTTTTACATCCATAATGGTTACGGCATTATCTGTTTCACTGGCAACAATTGATAATTTTTCAAGCTCAGTATTAACTGATTCAAGCAATTTTGCTTGGTTCTGAATTTCATCTTTTTGGGTATTTATGGCTATATATTGTTCGCTGAGCTGTTTGTTGATTTTTTGTTTATTACGGTAACTGTTTATTACAATTATTAATGAAAATATAAATATTATCCCTGCAATAACGGCTATTATTAAGTATATTCTTTGTGTTGAAACAGTTTGTTGAGATTGCCCCAGACTTTCTTGATTCTTTTTTAATTCTTCTTCTTGATCTTTCAGATTTTTAGTTTTTGACAGTATCTCTTCATTTAACTTCTTTGCAAACTCTTTTTGTTTTTCAATGTTTTGTTCTTGTATTTTCAAAAAAGCTTGATTTTTAGTTAAATCTTTTCTTTGTTGCATCACTTTGGAACTCATTGAATCAAGTCTGACGTTTTGTAACTTAAGTTCTCCTTCTTTTGCAGTAATTAAATATTCTTTACTCGAAATACTGTCTCTTTGAGCTTGAATTTTATTTTCTTGTTCGGTCAGTAGTTTTTCCTTATCTGCAATTTCTTTTATCTTTGCGTCTAATTTTTTTTGTTCAGCCAGGAATTTTTTATTTGTTGCCGCATACATTCTTTGTATATCTTCTCTACTCCCGCCGGTTCTGATTAAATTTCTTGAAAAAACAATGTTATTTTGTGAGGCAAGTCTCGAATTAATATCAAACGGTTTCGGATCTTTCGGGTCAATTTTTCTGAAGTTAATAATACTGTAGGCCGGCTGTTTTGACCGGTCAGACATAATTAAAACATTTTTTTCTTTAAGTTTCTGATAGACAAATCCCAGATAAGCATTTTCATTTCTGGACACATAAACAATGTGGTTTGCCTGAATATCAGCATAATTCAAATAACGAATAACTTCTACGGGTTTTCCTTTAATAGTTCCGGTTTTTGCCAGTTTTTGAAGTTCATCAAACAAGTTTTTGGAAGAAAATACGCCGATGGTATAAGTCGTGATATTATCTTCGTTTTCCCATGTAACCCCGTATGAGATATTAAAAATCCATTGAGCTCTTTGCTGATCTTCAGTTTGTTGAGCAAAACTTTGTTTTACCGTAAATGAAAGTATAAACAAGCTTATTATAATAAATAATGTAAATTTGCTTTGAAGTTTCATTTTATTTAATTTTTTTGAATAGATATTTTTTTATACGAAATTTTGATTTATTTGTTCTCAAGATCTTTAATTTTCTTTTCTAAAAACAAAATTCGTAGTTTTAAACTGTCAATTTCGCTTCTCTTTTCGTCTAATTTTTTTTGTTCATCCTTAAATTTTTTATTTGTTGCCGCATACATTATTCGGATATCTTGACGATTCCCGCCGACTCGTATTAATTGTTTTGAAAGGATAATGTGATTCAATTCTGCAAGCTTGGAATTTATATCAAAGGGTTTCGGATCTTTCGGGTCAATTTTTTTAAAATTAATAATACTGTATTCCGGTTGCTTTGACCGGTCAGACATAATTAAAACATTTTTACCTTTAAATTTTTTATAAACAAATCCTAAATATGCATTTTCATTTTGAGATACATAAACAATTTGGTTTGCCTGAATATCTGCATAATTCAAATAACGAATAATTTTTACGGGTTTTCCTTTAATAGTTTCGGTTTTTGCCGATTTTTGAAGTTCATCAAACAAAGTTTCGGAAGAAAATACGCCGATGGTATAAGTCTTGATATTATCTTCGTTTTCCCATGTAACTCCGTATGAGATATTAAAAATCCAATGAGCTCTTTGCTCATCTTCTGTTTGTTGAGCAAAACTTTGTTTTACCGTAAATGAAAATATGATAAAACTTATAATCAACAATGTAATTTTACTCAGTGGTTTCATTTAAATATTTATTTTAAATTATCTGCCAAAACTATACACAAACATACAAAAATAATACAATTTTAAATAAATTGAATGTTTTTTTTAATTTTTCGTACTTTTAAGCCCTGTATTTATACTTAACAAAACTTATGTTGTATAATTTTATTGAACAAATCATTCAAATTGATGTCGATTTTTTTCTTTTTTTAAATCACTTTCACAATCATTTTTTTGATGTGATAATGACTTTTGTCAGCGGAAAATATTCTTGGATTCCGCTTTATTTGTTTATTCTGTTTTTAATTCTGAGAAAATTTAAGTTGAAAAATACACTCATTCTTTTTTTTAGTATTATTTTATTAATTGCTTTGTCGGATCAAACATCCGTATTTCTTTTTAAGTTTACTTTTCTTCGATACAGACCGTGTTTTAATCCTGAAATTTCAAATAGTGTTCATGTTGTTAATATTCCGGGCGGAAAATACGGATTTATTTCTTCTCATGCTTCAAATGCATTTGCATTAGCCCTATTCACAAATTTAATATTGAAAAACAAATATTATTCAATATTTATTTTCTTCTGGGCTTCACTTGTAGCATACAGCAGAATTTACTTGGGGGTTCATTATCCTCTTGATATTTTGTCAGGAGCACTTTGGGGAATGTTTTTAGCATGTCTGTTTTTTGTTTTACACAAAAAATATCTTGTTAAAAAGGAATGATTTATTTCTTTTTATAATGATATTTTACAGATTCGTTTTTATATTTACTTGTGTCTAAGGGAATTGTATGTCTGCTGCGTTTAAGATGTAAACCGCATTCCGGACAACTTAAATCAATATCAGATAAATAATGGCCGCATGCCGGACATCTGCTTTTATCGTTCAGCCATATTTCTTGTTCTTCGGAAAGTGATTCTTTTTCAGAAACCGACAATTTATTCTTTTCTAAAATTTTTGAAATTACAGAATGTATGTAGCTGTTGATAATCATAATGTTAAGAATGTAAAAGAGAATCGAAAACAAAGAAGCAAACCAAAAAAAGAAACTCAAAGAAGCATAAGAAAATAAGGCTGCAAAAATAATAACAATAAGAATAATTTTAAGTAATTGGTCTAAATGAATTATGTAATTTATTTCGCCTGAATTAATCTCAAACTCAAATAAAAACGGGATTTTAAGAAAAGGTGAATTTGCTTTGAGTATATCGGTTTTATCATAATCCGGAGATGAAAAAGAATGTTTATTTAATAAATTTTTTACAATGAGAGACTCTATGCTGTTTATATCTTTCTTGTTACGTGAGAAATAAATTTTATCGGAATATGTATACGGGAAACTCAACTCTTAAGATAATGTGTTTTCTAAAATTTTAATTTCTGATACGGCATTTTCACAATCAGAAATGAAATCAAAAATTCGATCTTTATAGGTTTCCGGATTTAATGAATTTCGAATATCTTTTTCCAGTAATTTCAAAGATTCAGCTTGTTCGGTCATTCCGAATATGGAAATGCTTGATTTGGCTTTATGAATAAGTTCTGCCAAATCTTCATAGTTTTTAGTATTTAAAAATTCGGGTAATTCTTTTTTTAATGTTTGAACTTGTTCTTTAAACAGAGAAAATATTTTTTTTAAAAAATCGTTATTTTCTGAAACACCATATAAATATTCAGTGTTAATAAATTTATAATTATAAGGCGTTTTCATGATTATTTATTTATGCAGTTGATGTAATGAAATAAAAAATATTATTTTTGTTCTTTATTCTTACTTTTTGTGAATAAGCAAATCTACAAAAAAAATTAAAACTATTTAATTTAAATTATGAAAAAAATATTACTCATTCTGTTTATTTCGTATTTTTCTCTTAATTCTTTTGCTCAGAGAAAAAGAATTACAGCTTCCGGGCAAGATGCAGAACTGGCTTATAATGCCGGTATTAAGAGCTTTATGAGTCAGGATTACATTAGTGCAATTGCATCTTTGGATAAAGCCGTTGAATTAAAACCGAATTTTGGTAAAGCATATTACAATCGGGGTGTTGTCAAAAACGAATTAAAAGATTATGAAAGTGCAATTGCCGATTTGTCGGTAGCTGCACAATTAGAAAAAAATATGCCGAAAGTTTATTTTGCTCGTGGTTTTTCGAGAGTAAACATTAATGATTATAAAGGAGCCGTTCAAGATTTTACTCAAGCATTACTGCACGGGTATAAAAAACCGAATGTATATTATTACAGAGGTGTCGCCTATTTGAAATTAAAAAATTACAATGAAGCAATAAGTGATTTTAATAAAGCAATTGCCGTTAATCCCGGTTATGCCTATGCATTCCACGACAGAGGAAGTGCTAAACGTTTGAAAGGTAATTTGGAAGGTGCTGCAGTAGATTACAGAAAAGCAGCACAAGTTGATTCCCAACTTTATTTTGCTTATAATAATTTAGGATCCGTATTAAATGAATTAAAAAAGTTTGATGATGCCGTAAAAGCATATACAAAAGCATTAAGTATTAACCCTGAATATTATGAGTCGTATAACGGAAGGGGATTGGCGAAATATGCCGAAGGATTACAAATTCTTAGTCAAGATAAAAAAGAAGAAGCGGATAAAATATTTATTGATGCCGTAAGTGATTTTAAAAAAGCTGTTAATTTTAATAATACCTATGCTGAAGCATATAATAACATGGGTGTGGTAAAATTAAAACTCAGCGATTTTAAGGGTGCAGACGAAGCATTTACAAAGGCAATCAACATTAATGAAAAATATGCGGAAGCATATGCAAACAGAGGAACGGCACGCGAAAATTTGAGAAAATTTAAAGCTGCCTGTAATGATTGGAATAAAGCAGTTGAATTAGGAATTAGTCATTCCGAAAAATATATTAAGGGTTGTAAATAAAAAATAAGAATAAAATCTATGAAACTGAAAACGATTATATCATTATTATTTCTCATACTTTTTCTGAATTTTTCATATGCTCAAAAGTTTGTTAAAGTAAAAAAATCTGAATATAAAATTGAAGATGAGGGGTTTAAGGAAGCATGGAAGCATGTAAAAAAAGGAAGCCATTTTTTTAAAATGAATAAAAAGGGTGCTTTTTCAGAAGCTTTAAACGATTATTTGACAGCCTTAAATTATAATGAAGATAATGCCGCATTAAACTATTTAACAGGTATTTGTTATTTGAAAACTGCAGAACCGCGAAAAGCTCTTAAATATTTGGATAATGCTTATTTTAATTATGCCGGTGTAAGCGATGATATTCAATATTGGTTGGGAATGGCTTATCAATATAATTATAAGTTTGATGACGCAATTGATAATTATGAAGATTATCAGGAATCATTATCGGCTAAAAAATTTAAAAAACTTCAATATAAAATAAACAAAAGAATTGAAGAATGTGAAAGCGGTCAAAAATTAATGAATAAACCTGTCAGATGTTTTGTTGATAATCTCGGAGACGGTATTAATACAAAAGCTCCCGAATACAGTCCCGTGTTTTTCTTTAGAGATTCAATATTGTATTTTACATCCAGAAGAGAAAATACGACCGGCGGTAAAAAAAATCCGCATAATAGAATGTATTACGAAGATGTGTATATTTCAAAATACGGAAACGGTAAGTGGGGGAATGCACAGCAAATGGATTATCCCGTAAATACAAAGCATAATGACGCCGTGACGGACATTTCTCCCGAAGGAAGAGAATTATGTATATACAGAGGTTATAAAGGAAACGGAGACTTATATAACAGTCAATATAAAGGTGATTATTGGAAAAAGCCGGGTAAAATGAATCGAATTAATAAAGGCAATTTTCGCGAAAGCTCAGTTTCGGTTTCAAGAGATTCAATGGTTCTTTATTTTATCAGTAACAGAAAAGGCGGTCAAGGGCGTCAGGATATTTGGGTCAGTTATAAGACTCAAGACGGAAGGAAATGGCAATCACCTGAAAATTTAGGACCTGTTGTAAACACAAAATACAATGAAGAAACCGTAGAAATTTCTTCAGACGGCAGAGATT
Organism: Bacteroidales bacterium; assembly: GCA_029932445.1. GTDB lineage: Bacteria > Bacteroidota > Bacteroidia > Bacteroidales > JAADGE01 > JAADGE01. Next base: position 7,517 of record JAOZQB010000049.1, read on the forward strand.
TGTATTTCAGTTCAAAAGGACATAATTCTATGGGCGGTTATGATGTTTTTAAAACACACAGAGAAGATGACGGGACATGGACTGAACCTGAAAATATAGGTTATCCGATTAATACCCCCGGAGACGATGTGTTTTTTATGTTGACTCCTAACGAGCATTTCGGATATTATGCTTCTGATCGTGAAGGCGGTTACGGCGATAAGGATATTTATGAAATCGTTTTTTTAGGTCCGGAAAAACCGGTAATGATTTCGAAAGAAAATCCCAATGATTTAATTGCCTATTTTGCCGAACCTATTAGTGAAGCTGATATTGAAAAACCCGTAAATATTAAAGTTATTCAATTATCAACCGTCAAAGGTATTGTTACGGATGCTTTATCCGGTGAACCTGTAAAAGCAACTTTAGAATTAGTTGATAATGCAACCGGTGAAGTTGTAAAAGTTGTTGAATCATATGCTTCAACCGGAGCATACACGGTTCCTTTACCTCCCGGAAAAGATTATGCATTAACGGCAGGTGCACCTGATTATTTTTTCCATTCTGAGAATTTTGTGATTGCTGATACATCAACACATGAAGTTATCAGGAAAGATATACAATTGCAACCGATGGGAGTGGGGGCAAAAATTGTTTTAAATAATGTATTTTTTGATACCGGAAAATCAACATTAAGACCTGCTTCATTTCCCGAACTTAATCGTTTAGCAGAATTATTGGTAAAATATAAAAATGTCAGAGTGGAAATTTCCGGACATACCGACAGTCAAGGATCACTCGGTCTTAATCAAAAACTATCACAAAGACGAGCACAATCCGTTGTAGATTATATTTTAACACGAGGCGTAAATTTAGCTCAAATTGTTGCCGTCGGATACGGAGAAACTATGCCGAGGGCAGATAATGCAACTGCTTCAGGAAGGCAATTGAACAGAAGGGTTGAAGCAAAAGTGCTTGAAAAATAATTAGTTTTTTAATATATCTTAAATCTGCAAGTCATCGTATCATTTTATTGATAAACAGAGGATTAAATACAAATCAGTTCCACATAAATTTAAAAAGTAATATGATGACTTGCAGTATTTTATCGACTTTTTTAGTCTTCAAACAAATCCTTGAATGTTTTAGAAATTAAATTGTTTACGGGTAAAATGAAACTGCCGATTATCATTTTGGATTTAGAGATAGTATTAATGATTGTTTTCAGTTTTTCATCGGTTACATTTGATATAAAAATATAATCAATGGTTTTATACCTCGGAAAAAGTATCGCATCATTATTTTTATTTGTAATAAGGTAGTGTTTGAAATTTTGGTCATCAATATATCGGAACATTGAAAAATGAAAAACAGCATCTGTGCCTTTAATTTCTTTATGAAAATCTTCCGTTTTAGAAAAATTTAATTTTGTCAGATTATTTATTGACCAAGCAACTTGAATCTCTTTAAAATGGGAAGAAATCCCGATAAAATTTTTCGGGAAATCAGATATTGAGCTGACTTTTATTTTTTTCTTCAATGTTATAAGATAAAATTACCCTCTTTTATTTTATTTAATGCTTTTTCTGATGCTGCTTGTTCAGCTGTTTTTTTTGAGACTCCTTTTCCTTTGCTGACAACTTTACCGTTAATTAATAGTTGAGAAATAAATTCTTTTGATGTTTCGGAAACCGCTTCCGTTAAAAAATCAATCGGAATTTTATATTTCTGAGACCATTCAATAATTCGACTTTTAAAATTATCATTTACAAATCTAAGTTTGTTTAAATCAATATGTTCTACCATAATTTTTTGCAAAACAAATTGTTTTACATAGTTAAAACCACGGTCTAAATAAATGGCTCCGATTAAAGCTTCAAAAGCATCTTCATAGATACGTTCGGTGATTTTTCCTTTAGATTTACTGACGATAAAAGAATCAAGATGAAGTTTTTTTGCTAATTCAGTCAGTTTTTTTCCGTTAACAATTTTTGTGCGCATTTGTGTTAAAAAACCTTCATCAGCAGACGGAAAGCGTTTAAATAAGAGTTCGCTGATGGCAGCATCAAGAATGGCATCACCTAAAAATTCCAATCGTTCATTATTAATATCAGAACCATTTATGCAAGGATGAGGAATTGCAGATTTAGGTGTAAGAGCTAAAATATAGTGAGATAAGTTTTTTGGTTTAAACCCAAATAATCTCCTTAACGAAAGTGCTAAGGCTCTGTCGTAACATTTTTCTTGTTGTCTGTTAAAAAGAGACACCGGAGATTTTATTTTTCAAACTTTTTAAATACTAATGAAGCATTATGACCACCAAAACCGAATGTATTACTTAAGGCTGCTTTAACTTCCCGTTTTTTTGTTTTGTTAAAAGTGAAATCAAGTTTCGAGTCAATATTCGGGTCTAATTCAAAATGATTGATTGTGGGCGGTATTTGTCCGTGAGTTATTGCCATCACTGATGCAATAGCTTCCAAAGCCCCGGTTGCACCGAGTAAATGCCCGGTCATAGATTTTGTGGAACTGATACTTAATTTATAAGCATGTTCACCAAAAACATTCAATACGGCTTTAGTTTCCGCAATATCCCCTAATCCGGTGGAAGTTCCGTGAAGATTTACATAATCGATATCTTCAGGTTTTAAATTTGCATCGTCAACAGCATTTTTCATTACAACTGTTGCTCCTCTGCCTTCAGGATGAGGTGCTGTAATATGATGAGCGTCAGCACTCATTCCGCCGCCGGCAAATTCGGCATATATTTTTGCTCCGCGTTTAACAGCATGTTCGTATTCTTCCAAAATTAATGCAGCACCGCCGTCACCGATAACAAATCCGTCTCTTCCGACATCGAAAGGTCGTGAAGCCGTTTTCGGATCATCGTTTCTTGTTGAAATGGCACGCATAGCATTAAATCCGCCTATTCCGGCTTCTGTAACGGCATGTTCAGAACCTCCGGAAATAAAGATATCAGCTTTTCCTAATCGGATATAGTTATAAGCATCAATTAATGCATGAGATGAAGACGCACAAGCAGAAACTGTTGCATAATTCGGTCCGCGAAAATCATATTTTATTGAGATATGTCCGGCTGCAATATCGGCAATCATTTTAGGAATAAAAAACGGATTAAAATGAGGTGTAAAATCATTTTGGACATATTCGGTTATTTCTTCTTTGAACGTTTGTAAGCCGCCGATTCCTGAACCCCAAATAACACCTGCTTTGTCTTTATTAATGGAATCAAGGTCAATGGAAGCATCTTTAACGGCTTCGTCAGCAGCAATCATGGCAAATTGTGTGAATTTGTCCATTTTTCGTGCTACCGGTTTCTTGAAGTAGTTCAGAGGATCATAATTTTTAACTTCACAGGCAAAATGTGTTTTAAATTTGCTTGCATCAAAACAGGTAATAGGAGCAGCACCACTGACACCTTTAATCATATTATCCCACGTTTCGGTTAAATTATGACCGAGCGCATTAATTGTCCCGATACCGGTTACAACTACACGTTTTAATTCCATAAATGATGTTTTTTGTTTAGTTAAAAGAGAAAAAGGATTACGACGAATGCCGCAATCCTATTGTCAATTTATTTTGAATTCTCTTCGATATAGCTTACTGCATGACCAACGGTCGCAATAGTTTCAGCTTTGTCATCAGGAATAGCGATATTAAATTCTTTTTCGAATTCCATGATTAACTCAACAGTATCAAGTGAGTCTGCACCTAAGTCGTCAGTGAAACTGGCTTCTAATGTTACTTCACTTTCTTCAACACCTAATTTGTCTACAATAATTGCTTTAACTCTTGAGGCAATGTCTGACATAATACTAAATTTTAATTAATAAATAAATGATTTTGTGAAGTGCAAAGAAAATTAATTCTTCAAAAAAAAAAAAATTATTAACTGTTTATCTTAATAATCAGTATTTTTGATGTTTAAATTATTCTATTTTAAAATGTTGATTTATTGCATTATAATGTTAATTACTTTGAATAAATTTTAACAATTTTTAACGACTGAAATATTGTAATTCTACAGAAATTACCGAATTTAGTATAAATTAATGCATAATTCAGTAATAAATTGAGAATCATTTATTTGTGTGTCCAATCGGAATTTCTGAGGATATTGAAGCTCCAGACGTTTCCTTAGATTTGATAAACCGATGCCGTCACCGGTATGATTATTTTCACCGTTTAAACTGTTTGTGACCGTTAAATTAAATTTACTGTCATCTGAAACGTTAATATTAATTTTTACAAATCCGTACCCTACATTTTTATCTAATCCGTGTTTAAATGCATTTTCAATTATAGGAAGAATAAGCAATGGGGCAATATGTATTTCAGAAGGTTCACCTTCAGTTTTAATACTGATATTTACTTTGTCATCATATCTTATTTTTTGCAAATCAATATAGTCTTTAATGTTATCAATTTCTTTAGAAAGTTCAATTTTAGGAACATTACATTCATATAAAACATAATCAAGCAAAGAGGATATTTTTAAGACTACTTCCGGAGCTTTTGAGGATTTTTCAAGAGTTAAACTGTATAAATTATTTAAAGAATTAAAAAGAAAATGCGGATTAATTTGAGATTTAAGATATTTAAGTTCTGCTTCTTTTAATTGAAGTTTAATTTCCAGTTTTTCATTTAATAAATTTTGTTGTCTTTTTTGAGATTTATACCAGATTTTAGCAAATTTAATCGTTGTTGCAATACCTATTATCATTAGTTTTACGGTTAAAGCAATTAAGATACTTCGTTTAAGGTATTCAAAAAAAGAAGGAATAAGTTTGTCTGTACCCAATCTGCTGAGATACATTCCGTAGTATTGCAGAGGCATTGTAACTGCTATCATTAAGAATATAAAGAAAATAAAAAAATATATAGTAAAACTGATATATTTTTTCTTCAACAAGAATCGGGGAATTAAAAAATACAAAGTAAAATAAACTCCGAGTATATCCGTAGGAAAGAAAAATAATAAATCATGTAACAGCGTATCAAAAAATGAATTATTACTTAAATATGAACTTACGGAATCATAAAAAACACTTAAAACGACCCAAAACAGAACATGATATCCGATTCTGGTAAAATTTATTTTTTTTATTAAAGACATAAGAAATATATTCTTTGATACAAAGTTATTCTTAAATTTACGAAATTTAAAGAAATTTATAAAAATGACAGTTTATTCTGCATAAACATAAGATTAATACCTATTAAATGCATTCGGTAAATTGAACTTGTTGTTTGGTCTTAAAAAATAGGCTTTCACATAATTTTTTTATAAACACAATTTTATGTCAGATATTTGTTGTTTATGTATCTATTAAAAGTAAAATAAATGAAGCATCTTTTGACAATAGTAATTCTTTCTTTTCTTTCCGTTTCCGGATTCTCACAGAATAAATCTTATACGACACAAAAGATTAAAGAACATCAAATCAAAATTGACGGTTCTTTAAACGAAACAGAATGGAAAAATGCAGAAGAAGGGAAAGATTTTATACAATTTGAACCGATTGAAAAAGCAAAACCAAACCAAAAAACAAAATTTAAGATTTTATATGATGAAAATAATATTTATGTTGCCCTAATGGCTTATGATACAGAGCCGACAAAAATTGAAAGCAGAATGTCAAGACGTGACAGTTGGGAGGGTGATTTGGCAGTTGTTCAATTTGACAGTTATTATGATAAAAAAACGGCCTTTGTTTTTGCCGTTAATGCTGCCGGTGTGAGAAGTGATGCAATTACTTCAAATGATAATTTAGATAATGATGATCCGACATGGGATCCGATATGGACGGCCAAAACATCAAAAACAGAATACGGTTGGTGTGCCGAAATGAAAATTCCCTTAAGCCAATTGCGATTCAGTAAAAAAGATCATCAAATATGGGGCCTGCAAGTCGGAAGATTCTTATTCAGAAATAATGAATGGGATATATGGCAATTTGTTTCAAAAGAAAAATCCGGATGGGTAAGTCGTTTCGGAACATTAAAAGGCTTAACAAACTTAAAGCCGAAAAGGCAAATTGAAATTGCTCCTTTTGCTTCCGTAAAGTTTGAAAAATATGAAAAAGAAGAAGGAAATCCTTTTGCAGACGGTCTTGATTGGTCCTATAACGGAGGTGTTGACGGGAAAATCGGGATTACGAATGATTTAACCTTAAATTTTGCCGTAAATCCGGATTTCGGACAGGTGGAAGCCGATCCTTCGGAAGTCAATTTAACAGCTTTTGAATCGTTTTTCTCTGAAAAAAGGCCTTTTTTTGTTGAAGGCAGTAATATTACTGATTATCAATTAACACCGGGAGGCAGCCCGTGGTCGCAAGATAATCTTTTTTATTCCAGAAGAATCGGACGACGTCCGCAATATTATATTTATGATGATTTATCCGAGAATGAATATGCAAAAGTGCCTGAAAACACTAGTATTTTAGGGGCATTAAAATTAACCGGAAAAACAAAAAACGGTTTGTCGGTCGGAATTATGGAAAGCTTTACAAAAAGTGAATTTGCAGAAATTGACAGTCTCGGAAGCAGAAAAAAGGTACTCGTTGAACCCTATACGAATTATTTTTCGGGACGATTACAAAAAGATTTAAATGAAGGAAATACGGTAATCGGCGGAATGGTAACTTCCGTTAATCGATTTAATGATGCAGAACATTTAGATTTTTTAAATAAAAATGCATATACCGGAGGTTTGGATTTTATGCAATATTTTAAAGATAAGAAATATTTTTTATCTGTTAAAGGAGCAGGAAGTTATATAGACGGAACTACTGATGCAATTTCGGAACAACAATTGTCTTCTCGTCGTTATTTTCAAAGACCGGATGCCGGTTACTTGGTTTATGACAGTACGTTAACAAGTTTGTCCGGTTGGGGAGGAAATTTAACTGTCGGCAAACAAAGTATGAAAGGTTTAAGTTACGGTTTTAATTTGTCCGTTCGTTCTCCGGGATTTGAATTGAATGATGTCGGTTATTTACGAAGAGCAAATTCGATTTTCCATTTTGTTTGGGCAAATTATCAGATTACCGAACCGTTTTCAATATTTCGGTCGGTCAGTTTCAGTACAAATGAATGGTCAGGATGGGATTTTGGCGGAGTAAGTACATTTTTTGGAGGAAACATTAGCGGACATGCACAGTTTAAAAATTTATGGTCTGTACGAATTAATCTTACAAAAGAGCGTTATAATATTGATAATTCATTATTGAGAGGCGGACCGGCAATGAAAACACCGGGTAATTTTCAATATGGAATTAATATCAGCAGTAATTCAACAAAAAAATTGAAATTTTTTGCCGGTTTTCATAATCAAATTATTGGCAATCATTCCGGAAGAAGTTACGGTTTTTACGGACGAATTTCGTATCAGCCTTTAAATGTCTTATCTTTGAGTTTGTCGCCGAGTTATTTTTTTAACAATACAGAATTGCAATATGTTGAAACAACGGAATTTTCAAGTGAAGAAAGATTTTTATTTGCTGAAATGAATCAAAAAACTTTTGCTTTAACTTTACGTATTAATTATAATATTACGCCGGATTTTACTATACAATATTATGGCGCTCCTTTTGTAAGTGCAGCGATATATTCTGATTATAAGAAAATTACGGATGCTAAAGCAGAACATTATCCGGATCGATTTGAAACCTTTTCAGGTAATCAAATAAATTATCTTGTTGATGATGAAATGTATGGTATTGACGAATCAGGCGGCGAAAATTATGATTATTATTTCGGCTTGCCGGATTTTAATTATCGTCAATTCCGTTCGAATTTAGTATTACGTTGGGAATACAAACCGGGGTCATTATTTTATTTTGTTTGGTCTCAAGAAAATACGGATTATATTTCGGACGGTGCATTAAACTTAGGTGAAAGCATTAAAAATATGTTTAAAGTAAGTCCGAGGGATATCTTTTTAATTAAATTTTCGTATCGGTTTATTTTGTAATTTTTTTGTAAATTTAACGATAAACTATTTGAAAAAAAGTTTAACAAAAAGATACATGTTAAAATTCTATTCCGGCTACAATACTCATAAATTCAGATTTGGTTCCGAAAGTACTTAGTGAAGAAAAACCGGTTCCTTTATCATATTTAAATTCAGAATACATTAATAATTTATCTGATATTTTATATTTTAGACCGAAACCTAAAGAGTATCCGTTTTCAAAAGATCTTAATGTACTCTTTTCTTTTCCGGTTGTACCGTCAATATAAGAAAAGAACATTTTTCCCTCTGTAACATCTTTAAAATCATTAAATTTATGAATTGTCAATATGTTTTTACACCCGAATATTTTATTCAAAAAAGTTCCGACAAAAAAATAAGGGTTTATTTTATATTTATTGAATGAATATTTTATCAAAATCGGAAATTTCAGATAGTGAGTACTGATATCTCCTTCATAATGATAATTAACAGAATTTATTATTGTGTCATATTGAAGTTTGTAGGGAGTAAAGTAGTAGGAAACACCTGTATTAAGGCTGAAATTATAACTTAATTCAGGAAATATAAAGTTAATATTTATACCGCCGGTGTAATTAAGAGGAATTTCATGCTGTGATCTGAAAGCCCAGTCGTGCCCTACTCCTG
>JAOZQB010000050.1 GCA_029932445.1 Bacteroidales bacterium
TTTGTGCTATAACACTTTGAACTTTATACTTTTAACTTTCAACTCCCAATTATTTATGAACGGCGAAGCCCTCACGAAAGTAATAATTGGGGTTAATTCGGTTATTCATAGGATGTTATAAAGATGCCGAATCAAGTCCGGCATGACAAACCGGACTTTTGAGACAAGCTCTTTCTTCTAAAAATAATACTATTTTTTAATAACGGTAATGATCAGCTTTATACGGACCGTTAATCGGAATACCGATATACTCGGATTGTTCTTTTGTTAATTTTGTAAGTTTTGCGCCTACATGTTCAAGATGTAATCTGGCAACTTCTTCATCCAAATGTTTCGGTAGTCTGTAAACACCTGTTTCATATGATTTTTGCCATAATTCTAATTGAGCCAGTGTTTGATTCGTAAATGAATTACTCATAACAAATGACGGGTGACCGGTAGCATTTCCGAGGTTTACCAAACGTCCTTCCGAAAGTAAAATAATTGAATGTCCGTCAGGGAAAATAAATTGATCTACTTGCGGTTTGATGTTTACCCGTTTGATGCCCGGATAATTTTCTAATTTGCTGACTTGAATTTCATTATCAAAATGACCGATATTGCATACAATGGCTTTGTCTTTCATTTTTTCCATATGTTCAACGGTGATAACATCTTTGTTTCCGGTAGTCGTCACATAAATATCACCTTCGGGAAACATATCTTCAATCGGTTTTACGGCAAATCCTTCCATGGTTGCTTGAAGAGCACATATCGGGTCAATTTCGGTAACGGTAACTCTGGAACCGTATCCGATAAATGATTTTGCAGAACCTTTACCGACATCGCCGTATCCCAGAACAACGATTTTTTTGCCGGCAAGCATAATATCGGTTGCACGTTTAATTCCGTCGGGTAAGGATTCACGGCAACCGTAGGTATTATCAAATTTGGATTTGGTAACCGAATCGTTTACGTTAATTGCCGGGAACAATAATTTGCCGTCTTCATGCAATTGGTATAAACGATGAACGCCTGTTGTCGTTTCTTCCGAAACACCTCTTAATGTTTTTGCTGCTCTGTGCCATTTTTGAGCATCTTCTTTTAAAGTTGCTTTTAATTTTTTAAATAATTCAATTTCATCTTCTGCTTCTACTTTTGCATCCAATAAACTCGGGTTATTTTCGGCTTCATATCCTTTGATTACCATTAAAGTAGCATCACCGCCGTCATCAACAATTAAATCGGGTGTTCCGTTATTCGGGAATGTTAAAGCTTGTTCGGTACACCACCAATATTCTTCCAAAGTTTCGCCTTTCCATGCAAAAACCGGAACGCCTGTTGCCGCAATGGCTGCTGCCGCATGGTCTTGAGTTGAAAATATGTTACAACTTGCCCAACGTACGTCGGCACCGAGCTCAACCAATGTTTCGATTAATACGGCTGTTTGGATGGTCATATGTAATGAACCGGTAATTTTTGCACCTTTAAGCGGTTTGCTTTCACCGTATTTTTTTCTTAATGCCATTAATCCGGGCATTTCATGTTCTGCCAAAACAATTTCTTTGCGTCCGAAATCGGAAAGGTTTATATCTTTTACTTTGTAATCATTTATTTGTCCTGTATTTGTCATAATTTATATTGAATTTAAATAAGTTTGCAAATATAATTAAATTTCTATTTACGACTTCAATTTTTGATTTAAATCAAATTGAATGTTGTTGATTAAAAGATGCAAGCAGCTTCTGTCGTTTTCAATTTTCATTTTCAATTAAATTCTTAAATTTGCGGAAATTTTAAAGGAAGAATTATGAAAGCATACGTATTTCCCGGACAGGGTGCACAATTTGTCGGAATGGGCAAAGACTTATACGAAAATTCGGAACTTGCTAAAGAACTATTTGAAAAAGCAAACGCTGTTTTGGGTTTCAGAATAACGGATATTATGTTTGACGGAACGGAAGAACAATTAAAACAAACCAATGTTACGCAACCGGCAATATTTTTACATTCGGTTATTTTGGCTGCCGATTTGGGTGCAGATTTTAAACCGGATATGGTTGCGGGACATTCGCTTGGTGAATTTTCGGCTTTGGTCGCTAACAAAACCCTGTCTTTTGAAGACGGCTTGAATTTGGTTTCACAACGAGCTGATGCCATGCAAAAAGCTTGCGAAATTGAGCCCTCGACAATGGCTGCTGTTTTGGGTATCGAAGACGAAAAAGTTGAAAAGATTTGTGAGGAGATTGACGATATTGCAGTTCCGGCAAATTATAACACCAACGGACAAATTGTTATTTCCGGCACCGTAAGCGGAATTGATAAAGCTGCGGAAAAATTGACCGAAGCCGGTGCAAAAAGAGTTATAAAACTGAATGTCGGCGGTGCCTTTCATTCACCGCTTATGGAACCTGCACGAGCAGAGCTTGCTGCTGCCATTGAGAATACGACTTTCGGCAAACCGATTTGTCCTGTTTATCAGAATGTTCCGGCAACGGCAGTTACCGATATTTCCGAGATTAAGAAAAACTTAGTGGCACAATTGACGGCTCCGGTAAAGTGGACGCAAATAATGAAAAATATGATTGCCGACGGTGCAACATCCTATACGGAAGTAGGACCGGGGAAAGTTTTACAAGGATTATTGAAAAAAATTGATCGAAAATTTCCTACTTTTAGTGCGTAAAGCATGTAAAAACCATACGATGACTTCAAGTCATCGTATGGAAAATAATTGCTTGTTCACTAAAATAATTATTTGTTTCTTTTATTGATATCACCGCCGGAAGATGTGTTTATATCCAATTTTTCCGGATTACCGTAATAACTTATATCTCCTCCGCTGCTTGCATTTGCAGTAAGCGATAGTTTTGCAAAAACGTAAATGTCGGCACCGCTTGATGTTTTAGCCGATACATTTTCGGTATTCAGTTCTTTTGCATCAATATCAGCACCGCTGCTTGCTCTGAAATTTGCCGTTCCGCAATTTCCGATTAAATCAATGTCGGCACCGCTGCTTGATTCGCAAGAAAGTTTTGCTGCATCAATTTCAATTTCTATATCGGCACCGCTTGATGCATCAATTGTTAAATCATCGGAAGAAATAACTGATTTTCCTTTTACGTCTGCCGCACTTGATGCCGTAATTTTGTTAATTTCAGGCATTGTTACATACACATTTTTGGCTTCTGTTTTACCGACTTGTTCCGTGAAATAAATTTTTAATACACCGTTTTCAATCTCTGTTTTCAGTAATTCCTGAATATTTTCATCGGCTTCAGTAATAATTGAAACGGTATCGCCTTGTGTCAGGAATAAATTGATACCTTGGCTGATTTTAACAGCCGTAAAATTTTCATTTACGGTTCGTGTTTGTTTTACGACATTTTTATTTCCCGTTACTCCTGAGATATTACAGGAAGCGAACAGAATTAATACCGCTGAAAGACTGAATAATGATAATTTTGATTTCATAACTTAATGTTTAAATGTTTAGTGTTTATTGCTTAATTGTTTCGTGTTTAACTGTTTCGTGTTTAATTGTTTAGAAAATACCGCCTTTTTTCGGTGTTTCTTCTTCTTGTTTAAAATCTTTTTCTGCTTTTCTGATAGTTTTTCCTTTATTTAATCTGAATGTAATTCGGAACATTAAAATATTTTTAAGAATACTGATGTCTTGTAAATTTGTTTCCTGATAAGTATCTGTTCTGATGTATGAACCTTGGTTATAGTCAACCCCGATATCTAAGGGTAACATATAGAAAACCATAACATTCAATTTTTGTTTAAAAAAGGGTTGCTGAACCATAAATCCCCAGAAATCATTATTCCACATATTGTAACCTTGTGCCGTGATATGTTTTTTTAAATTATTTTGATAAATAATTCCGGTTGTTGTTTTGTATTTTTTGTTGACATAAATGAGATTGCTGCTCATAGTCCAATCTTGAATTTTGTTTTCATCACCTTCATAAATAATACTGCTTCTGAAAAAGTTTGCATTGTTTTGCCAGAATAAACTTTTCCCGAAAGGAACGGTTAATCCTGCTTTTATTCCGTAATGTTCGTACTGTCCGGCATTATTGTATGTGTATTCAAAAATACCGTCGTTACTTAAAAATCCTGTTCGACTGATGTAATTATTTGAAAAATGATAATAAGGTTCAACAGATGCCAAACCGCCCATGATGTTAAATCTGACAGATAATTTATGTGTAACCGAAGGTGCAAGAAGCGGATTTCCTACACTCAGGGTTTCGTTATCGATAAAAATAGTATCCGGATTTGCCTGACTGACCGAAGGATAATAGCTTGATGAACGGTATTTTAATCGGATATCAAGAACTTTAAAGGGTTTGATTTTAATGTCGGCATAAGGTTGATAAATGATGTAAGTTTTTGTTTTCCCTTCAACGTCCGGGGAACTTGTTTCACCTGCCGCACCGATTTTAATACCGAATTTTTTATTCAAATTCCACGAATAATAGGCATATAATTTATGACGTAAATCCGTTCTCGTAAATTCAGTTTCCCCGAAATCAAATGTGTTTACAACTTTTTTCCATGTATTTCCGTAACCAACTTGAACATTTGATTTTGAGTTAATTGTATGATTAAGTTCCGAGTAAAATTTTGTATATTTATTATCATTTACGCCTGTTTGCTCATGAATTAAAATGTTTTCTTCATAATAATCATTTGTATAATCATCTTTTGAAGAAGAATAAGTAAAATCGACATTAAGAATGTTGTTTTTATTGAGTATTCCTTTATAAAAAAACGAATTAGAATTGCTTAAACTTGATGTGTTATTAATGTTATCGGAATTCAAATTATCGGTTTCCGTTCCGTTATTAAGATATGAAACATTAAATAAACTTTCTTCTTTTGTTTTCGGAAACAGCAGACCGTTAAATCTGCTTTCAAAACTTACGGTGTGTTTCGGATTGATATAAACATCGGCTCCGACGGTTATTCCGTCATAAATTCTGTTGATTAATAAATTTGCTTGATTATTCGGAGGCGTTTTTATAATTGATAAACCGTCGTCATATTCCTTATCACTTGTTGATAACAGCTCTAAATTCATAAATCCTGTATTGACTTTAGTATAAAGATTAACTTTATTATAAGTGTAATTGATACTTGCGGAAAAGTTATTTATCGGTAAATATTTTCCGGTTTTACTGTCTAAATCCGACAGTGCTTGATTTTCCGAATAGAATTCTAAACCTTTGTAATTGTCTTTTAAAATAATATTAATAACGGCAGAATAACCCTCTAAAGCATATCTTCCGCTCGGGTCACGAATGATTTCGATTTTCTTTAATCTGTCGGGAGCAAGGTTTTTAATGTATTCTTGATCTTTTTTTAAACCGTTAACAAGCATAATAATATTATCTTCATTGTCAACTTTGATTGAATTATTGTAACGATCGTAAGTTACTCCTTTTACTTTTGATAAAACGTCTTTGGTATTTGCCGTACCGGTTTTCATATTACCGGTAACTATATAAACGTCTTTATCCGTCAGATTTTCTTTTGCTGATCCGTTTATTGTTACTTCATCAATACTGTTTTCATCGGGAATTAACTTTACGATACCGATAAATTCTGTTCCGGTTATTACCGTTATTTCTGTTGTATCCGGTTTATAACCGACATATTCCGTTAAAAATTTATAATTCCCGCGTGTTAAGGGAACTGAAAAGAAGCCGTTGCTGTTTGTTGTTGCACCTGCAATTAAGCTGTCTTTCAAATTAAAAACTCTTACGGTACAGAATTCCAAAGCTTTTTTTGTTTTGGCATCTTTGATTTGTCCCGATACCCCGGTTTCTTTTTCTGCTTGAGCATTAATGCTTGTCAGAAATATTAATAATATGATGCTTAGAGTTTTGAAAAAATGAATTATTTTTCCTTGTATGATTATTTTTTCCTTGTACATTTTGATTTGATTATGAAGATGTTTTTTATGTTTTAAATATAATCTTATATAAGACGATTAAAAAAATACTTTGTTACAATTTTTTTTCAGATACTGAAACAAGTTCAGCATGACGAGAAACCGATACGGATATTATCTAAGGATTTTTAATTGCTGATCTCTAATTTGGCTTCACTGTCTTTTTTTATGCTCAGATTTAAATTGTCGGAATTATCAATGTAAATTTTTGATTTGTGTTTCAGGACTAATTTAGTTTCGATATTTTTACCTGTTAAATCATATAATTCAACGGACGATTTGCCTTCCGCCAGAATATTCAGAACTTTAATGTTTATATCATTAAGTGTTGCTTCCGATTGTTCTGTTGTTTGAATATTGAAAGTATCTGTTTTAATATTTACAATATCGGCCTTGACTTTTTCTTTTAAAATAATTGTTTTTAAATTAACTGCATTAACGTAATTGTCATTATTGTCAGCCGGTAAAAATAAAGTATCGTTTTTTATTTCCGGAAGTATTTGATTATCGGAAAAACATTGAAACGAATTGTTTTCGGATTGTGTAACGGTAATTTCACCCTTTCCGGAAACGACCACGACACTGAAATTTTCTAATTTAAAGGTTTTGCCTTTGTTAACTTTATTTACTGTATTTGTTTGTTCAAAACCGTTTTCTTTTAAAAGTTGTTTGATTTTTGATGTTGCCGTAAAGAAAACAGCCGTAATCCAAATAATTATCGTTGCCAATATGCTGATTAATATTATTTTACTTGTTTTCATGAGTTTCGGATTTTAAATAGTTTTGATATAAATTTTCAATTTCTGAGAAGTTGATATTCAAATACTTAATAGTTTTGAAAAACTCCGGTAATTGTTCGTTGATAAATGCTTCTTTTTTCATTTTATGAGTAATTTTATAAGCATCATTTGATACAAAATATCCGATGCCTCTTTTGTTATAAATAATATCGCTGTCTTGTAAATGTTTATATGTTCGCATAACGGTGTTAGGGTTCACTTCGGTGTCAATTGCTAAATCTCTGACTGACGGAATACGTTCGTCAGGTTTAAGTTCTTGTGTAAGAATATTTTCGTAAAAATAATCTGCTAATTGAAGATAGATTGCTTTGTCGTCTTTGAAATTCATTTTATGCCTCCTTTTCTTTAATTTTAAAATATGTGTAAATCCAGAAAACCGGAGCAGTAACATAATAATACATGATTTTCGGAACTTTTATCAGCCAATGATTTTGAAGATCATAGTTGAAATTATTGCTTTGTATGCCGTTCCCGTTAAATTGAAAAACTTCAAACTGACCTTTAATTCCTAAAGCTAAAATCGTTAAATAGAATGAAATAATCAGACCGATGATAAATAAACTTGAAATTGTAAAAAATAAAGGTACTTTTTTAAATGTTGCGGCACCTGCCAGCAAAATTGACTGAATGATAATGTAATGCAAAAATAAGATTAGTGTTTCCTTTGTGAAAATGTTAATAAAATTAACTTCAAAATTGAAAACATCACCGATTAAAAATACGATTAAGTTGAAGGCATAAAAGATTGCTGAATATGCAATAATATATATAATTGTCGTAAGCAGCCATTCCGAAATTAATTTTTCGGATATCGAAGCCGGGAGTGTTAACCATGACATTGTTTTTTCTTTATTTCGGAAATTTGAAAATGCCATTCCTGAAATAAAAAAACCGGCAATAAATAAACCGACATAATAAAATGCCTGTAATTTATCCCATGCACCTGCATCTTTTAATGCGCTCATAATCAGAATGAAAGAAAAAAGTCCGAAAACGGTAATAAGCCCGATGCTTACGGATTTTGCATTTTCATATAAGGTTTTCTGCATCAGTAACAGAATACGTTTAAAACTGAATGATTTTATATTTTCCATTTTATTAGTTTTTTTTGAAATTGAGATTAATTAAATTCATTGACGACCTTGCTGTCTTTTGCAATAATTGAATTAAAAAGTAATTCCGTATTAATATGCGACGCTTCTTCGCCGGTATTGCGAACAACGGCTGAATATCCCGTAATTCCTTTTTCGGCGTACAAGACATTTTCATCATCAATACTTTTTAATGTTTTAAAACAAAGTTTATCGCTTATATTTTCAAGTGCTTGATTAAAAACGATTTTACCGTCTTCAAGCACAACAACCGTATCAATTATTCCCTCAATATCTTTTACTTGATGCGTTGAAATAACAAATAATTTATTTTCGCTTAAAGCTGAAGCCATTAGTTTCCTGAAAATGCTTTTTGACGGGATATCCAAACCGTTTGTCGGCTCATCTGTTATTAACAAAGGTGTATCGGCAGCCATCCCGAAAGAAATTAAAAACTTCTTTTTTTGCCCGTAGGACATTTTGCTGAGCTTTTGCTTGGTGTCGATTTTGAATTCTTCAAGATATTCGTAAAACTCTTTAGTTTTAAAACCCGGATAAAAAGGTGCCGTAACTTTCAGAAAAGTTTTTACGTTAATTCCGGGTGTTTCAAATTCTTCCGGTATCATGTAATAACTTGCCAGTACTTTAGGTGTCCTTTTTTGCGGAACTTCGTCATTTAATGATACGGTTCCTGATTGCGGATGCAATAATCCGGCAATTTGTTTCAGCAAGGTTGTTTTACCTGAACCGTTTTTCCCGAGCAGACCATAAATTCTGCCCTCTTTTAATTCTAAATTTAATTCGGAAAATAGAGTTTCTTTTTTCTTGTATCCGAAATTAAGATTATTTATTTCTACCATAATTTAATGTTTTAGTGTGCTACAAAACTAATACACTGCAAATGTAAGACTGTTTTTTTAATGTGCAAATTTTTTTTATGTTTTTTTTGAAAAATATTATATTCAGGAGACGAAAGGTTTTATTGTAATCCTGATAAGATATTGTTATATAGCTACATACAGAGTTTTATTCCGATATTGGCAAAACTAAATCTTGATATTAATTTTTTTAAAGAAATTAACCCCAAATTGAGGGCTTCGCCGTTCATAAATAATTGAGAGTTGAAAGTATAAAGTCCAGAGTGTTATAGCATAAATTGAGTAAAGCCTCATAACCCAAATCCGGGATATGAAAATTTATAATAAAAAGAGCTAAACTTTTAACATTCAACTTTTTACTTTTAACTACGAAAAATTCACAAATTTTTCGTGTTAATACTCATTAAAAATAACCGATTTTTTCTTTCTGTGTTGTTGAGATAAAATTAATCCCGTTACAACGACTAATATTCCGATTACATTAATTAAAGAAAAATTTTCACCCAGAATAAAAAAGGAAAATATAGCCGTAACAACGGGAATGAGATTTGAGATGGTATTTGCTCGAATAATTCCCAGATGTTTTATACCGAAAGTAAAAAGTATAAACGCAATCGCTGATGCAAAAACAGCTAATTCGAGTAAAGGAATCCATGCTTCCCAAGAAAACGGCGTTGTGATAAAATCAGTATAATCGAAAATAAAAAATAAGGGTGTAAACATAAAAATACCGATTAAATTTTGGTAAGCAATTATAGAATAGACATTATATTTTTTTGTAATATCAAGAACAACAACGGAATATGTTACAGCTGCAAAAACAGCTAAGAGCATGAATCCGATTCCGTATAAATCTGCTTTAAATCTGAATCCTTCTTTCAGGATAACCATAATAACTCCTGCAATTGATAATATAATACCGAGTATATTCGCACCGGTCATTTTTTCTTTTGTAAAAAAATAGGCAGCAATCAGACTGAAAAGCGGAATTGTAGAAATTAAAACGGATGCAACCGTTGAAGAAACATGTGTGAGACCGAAATTTTCACCTAAAAAATAAACAAAAGGTTCAAAAAATGCAAGAATCAAGATTTTTAAGCGATCTTTTTTTCTTATTTTTTGAATTTTATGAAACAGCAATCCGAAAAGAAACAAAAAGAAAACGGATAAAATAAGTCTTAAATATATAACCGTAACAGGTTTATATACAGCCAAAACTTGTTTTGACCAAACGAAAGAAAATCCCCAAAACAAGACGGCAAAAAACATTGCCGTATAAATTTTTATTTTCCGGTTTTTTCCCATGTATTAATTTAAAAAATATTCAACTGATATTTTCAGAAATTTTAAAATATTTTATTCGTATGAATTAGTGTTTCACAAATTTTGAAAACGAAACTTTTCCTGAAGTGTCTGTTAATTTTAATATATAAAGTCCGCTTTTTAAATTTGCTATATTAACAAATCTGCTGTTACCGGAATATCGGATTACGGTACTTCCTGTTAAAGTTAAAATTTCTGTTTTTTGAATTTTATTTGAAGATTCAAAATGAATAAAATGTGTTGCCGGGTTTGGATAAATTTTAAAATCATTATCTGAATTTTTAATATATGTGGTGTTAAAAACATGAGAACCAAGGTATTCAGAGGTTCCGTAAATTGCAGTATCTGCTTGTTCAATTGTTATTTCCGTCCATTCTCCCGTGCCGTCCAGAACACTCATATTTTTATTTCCTGCTGTTACATCAGGTTTTCGGTAGAATCCTTTATCGAGTCCCCATTTTCCTCCTGCAATTGAAGCATAAATACAATCAACTCGATCTTCCCATGTATTGCCGGATCTTAATAAAGCAATGGGATCATCTCCGTTATAATAAGTAGCCGAAGTAGAAGCATAAGCCGAAGAATGAGCATAAGCAGGGTTTACTGCTGAAGCATTTTCATAAATCAATGTTTGTCCGGCATTTATTGTACCGGATAAAGCATCACCATTAGCATAAGGACCTGCAGGAAGATCTGTAGTACTCCATCTTCCTAAATAATAAGTACTTAAATCCACATCAGTATTCCCGACATTCGTCAATTCTATATATTTATCATTGCTTAGGCCTTCATAATATTGAGAAATAATAATTCTGTTTGCATCTTCCTGTGCGGTAATATTTATGTCAAATTCTTGTGTGATTGTTTTTTTTGTATCATCGGTTACCGTAAGTATAACATTGTCAATACCCGTGACATAAGGTGTTCCCGTTAATATAGCTGTTGCTCCGGTATTTTCGGTTAAATTTAACCATGCAGGCAATTCTGTGCCGGTCAACGTAAAGTTTGCTCCCGCATCACCCGATACTGTAATATTGTAAGTATATAGTTCATTTGTAACAGCATCTGTTACGGGATTTGAAGTGAATGCAATCGGATTTCCGTCAGAAACTGTAATATCAAAAATCTGAGAGATTGAATCTAAACCGTTTTTTAATTTTAAATATATTGTATAAGTTCCGGTATCAGACAGAGCAGGAGAGCCGGTAAGTGAAGCGGTTGCTGATCTCAGTTCACTTGTTAATGAGCTGAAAGTAAGCCAAGTCGGAGGAACAGAATCACATGAGATTGTTAATACGGAATCCATAGAACAAGAGGCCGAAACAGCATAAGAATAGGAAATTCTGTCTGTTGCAGTTTTAACCGGATAAGAAGTAAACCAAAGTCCCGTACAATTGTTATTCCAAATACACTCAACCCATTCGGGATGATCTATAAACGGATTTCTGTTATGCTGGTAATTATAATATATGGTATCATTTCGGTTTCTTTCCCAATCGTCAACGGGATCTGATTGATTCCATGAAAGCAAATCGTTTAAAAGAGCATAAACAGGATCATGAGTGTTGTGATCAGCCGGAAAATAGTTAATGAGTTCTAAATCCGGTTCATTATTTTCACCTTCATAACGTGTTGCCATATAAAACATCATTCTGGCAACATCTCCCTTAACTTCGTCACGAGGTTCCCATGTCCACAATAAGTCATCATAGTAACATCCCGTGGATAAATATTCCGTTCCGCCGTCAGCAAACCATCTGTTATTTTTAGCTGTGTTAGCAGCAGGGTCAGAAGGTCTTAAATGGTGAACATCAGTTCCTGCTCCCGGTCCGTAAACTTCAGGATCAAATTGTCCGTGAGACTTAGACCAAACATGCTCGCGAGACCAACCGTTACCGTTATTCCATTCTTGAGCTGCATTTATCGATTCTCCGGTATAAAGCAAGATAACATTTGCTGAATTATCCGGATCTTTGTCAGTCTCTTTTAATATATCCCAAACATCAGTAGTATCGGCTGTATATTCATATTCTGTATGTCCTTTTATGATATTATACAATGCTGTTTTAAGTCCGTCACCGCCTAATCCGGAAGCGGAATCATAATAGCCGGCAGGAATTTGACTGAATCCGGTTATGCCGATTAAAATCAATATGTTAAGAAGCAGAATTTTTTTCATATTATCCGATTAAAAATGGATTAATTAAATAATCTTTTTAGAGAAAAGTGTGTAAATGTATTAATAAATTTGAGAATGTATGCGAAATATCCTTATTTAAAAATTACGTAAAACAGTAAGGAATATCGAAAAAACTGCAAACAAGCCGGACATTTTTGTCCGGCTTGTTTTATTATTTATTCATCTCATTGTTATTATAAAAATTATCCGTTTAATTTATGATAATCAGCAAGGAATTTTTCCAAACCGTTATCGGTAAGCGGGTGTTTTAATAATCCGAGAATGGCATTAAGCGGAGCCGTAACTACATCGGCACCGACTTCGGCACATTGAACAATGTGTTGCGTATGGCGAATTGATGCAGCAAGCACTTGTGTTTTGTATCCGTAGTAATTATACATTTCAACAATTTGACTGATTAATTCAACCCCGTCAGTTGAAATATCATCCAAACGTCCGATAAACGGAGAAACATAAGTTGCTCCGGCTTTTGCGGCAAGCAATGCTTGTCCGACGGAAAAAACCAATGTACAGTTTGTTTTCAAACCTTTATCCGAAAAATACTTAATGGCTTTGATACCCTCTTTAATTACCGGAACTTTAATTGTAATTTGAGGATGCAAAGCAGCCAGTGCTTCACCTTCTTTTATCATGCCTTCCAAATCGGTTGAAATTACTTCGGCACTGACATCACCGTCAACAATTTCACAAATGGTTTTGTAATGATTTTTGATATTTTCTTCTCCTTTAATACCTTCTTTTGCCATTAATGAAGGATTGGTTGTTACGCCGTCAAGTATTCCGAGATCTTGAGCTTCTTTTATTTGGTCAAGGTTTGCCGTGTCTATAAAAAATTTCATGTTGTTATGTTTATATAAATAAAAATGCAAAGATATTCAACTTTAATTAAAATTGAAACTTTGCACTTTATTGTTTAATACAAATAAATTATTTACAATTTACGTCCGGATCTATTCTGATTGATTTATATTTCATCATTTTAGGAGCATTATCCGGTTGAATTGATACTTTATCGGTAAAAATAATTTCATCATTTACAGAAACAACAATATTATATGTTCTCCCCCATTTTGCGATAAATATAAAGCGTTTGTTTTTGGAATTTGGTTTGATATGATATTCCTCACCGCTTTCTGTATCACTCACCGTAATTTTAAGATTGCCGGGGAGTTCCGATGAACATTTTGAGAATAGAGATCCTATCATAACAGTGATATCTGATCTTTTTACGGAATCAAGTGTAATTAAAAAGATGTCATTATCACTTGCATCTTGACTTCTGCGAGATGAATAATAGGCATGTTGACCGTCTGCCGTCGGTGTATAAAAGACATCATCACTAACGGTATTTATCGGATAACCGATGTTTACAGCCGGTTTCCATGTACCGAATTCGGTTTTTTCAGATTTAAAAATGTCATAACCACCGAGATTTTCATGACCTTTTGAGCTGAAATACAACGTTTTGCCATCCGGATGTATAAAAGGTCCTTCTTCATTGTATTTTGTATTTATCCCTTCACCCAGATTTCGTGGCGGTCCCCACATTCCGTTTTTCATTTTTTCTGAAACATAGATGTCTAAACCTCCGAAACCTCCCGGACGATCACTTGTAAAATATAAATGTTTTCCGTCTGCAGATAATGATGCATGTGTTTCTCTGTCATCGGTATTAATATTCGGTCCTAATTTAACAGGTGTACTCCATTCACCATTTTCCAGATTACTCTGATAAATGTTTCCGTAATCTTCAGCTTTGTATATGAATAATGTTTGTCCGTCAACTGAAAGCCCGCATGATGCTTCGTGGTTTTCTGTGTTGATGTTTTTAAGACTTTTTGCATTTGTCCAATGTCCGTCTATTTTTTCGCTTATAAAAATATCTTCATTATAGTTACCGTCGTCATCAATTTCTTCATCCCAACCGTTCGGTCTTCTGGATGTAAAAATTAATACGGATTCATCGGCTGATATGACCGGACTGTGATCTTGATATTCGGAATTTATACTGTCTCCGAGATTCGTAATTTTAAAGTTAATTTTATTTTCGAATAATCTGCTCCCTGATTCGCATTTAAAAATTTCGCGATTAATTACGGCTAAAACATTCGGATTTTTTTCAACAACCGGACGTAAATCAGCTAATTCTTGAAGTGCTGCAATAAATAAATAAGATGCTTTGTATGCACGTGCTAATTGATAGGAACTTTCAACATATCGATTTAATGTTGCAGGTTTATTAAATATATATTTTGCTTTTTTAAAGTATTCTATGGATTCTTTTTCTCGACCTTTTGTGTTTAATAATGCAAAACCCATTTTATAATTAAAATCGCCGTCATTCGGATTTTCGTATAAAAACCGTTCGTAAAAGTCAATACTTTCTATAAAGATATCACCGTCAATAAATTCTTCCGTTAATTGAACTTCATTTAACTTTCCGGATTGCAATATATTGCAACTGTTGAAAAATAATAGAAGAACAATCGTGACTCCGAATAAAAAAAATATTTTTTTCATGTGTATTTTGTTACATATCTTCTTGAAACATCGGGTCCCAAGGCGGCAACATGACGGGCTTTTGATTTAAAATTTTTAATGTTCTTTCATCGATAAATTTCTTTAAAATAACGACTCTGAACATATACTCATTAAACCATCTGTCTGTCATTGTTAAATACCCGTTGTGTCCTGAGGATTTTCCCCAACTGTTTTCAAGTAACCATTTTGTTATATTACCCTTTTTATCAACATCGACACCCACTAATGCCATGCCGTGAGTTGATCCGCTTTCGTGCGATAAAATGCGTTCTTTTTTATTCATATCAAATTTAACGCCAAACAGTGATTCGTAATCATAATTCTCTGTATCTAAGAGTCCTTCGTCTTTG
The DNA here is from genome assembly GCA_029932445.1 of Bacteroidales bacterium. GTDB lineage: Bacteria > Bacteroidota > Bacteroidia > Bacteroidales > JAADGE01 > JAADGE01. The sequence continues at coordinate 15,125 of JAOZQB010000050.1, forward strand.
TTAAGTTGTTTACCTACATCACATGAAAAATACATGGCTTCGTTGTTTTGCAAGGATTTCAGAGCATATTTTTTTATTTCTTTAGCCGGAAGATTAATAAATTTCCAATTCTTACCCTCTAAAACATTTCTGTCTTTTTTAATTTCATAGAGTTTGTAATAAGGTTTTGTAGGATCATCCATTAACATAACATAATCAGAAAATTTGATTTCCCCGAGAGATGCTTTCATAAATAATTTCGGGGTATATTTTTTATATGTTGTAAGATTTCCGTCTTTATCCTTATAACGCCACATAAATTCTGCAGGCGGTACTCCCAGATTTATACAAAGCATTTTATAAACATCTTTGAGCATATTTATTTTTGCTTGTCGTAAGACATCATCAGTACCTTTCATATTGCGAAGTTTCAGAGCATCACCTCGGAGTTTTCTTCTGATAAGACGTACCATAATTCGAGTGTTTTCGCTTGAGTTTGTTTCAGGCATTACTTCTTTAGGAACCAAACCGTATTTTTCGGCAAGATTGGTATAGGAATTCCAAACACCGCCGTCACCTACAACATTATTAAAAAGCCATTCAACTTCTCTGTCATCAATTTTTTGATGTCTTGTTTCAATGATATTTTCTAAAAAGAGATTTGATTTTTCGAAAATATCCCAAAAATACAGATAGTTTTCGGAGTATTCAAACATCGGCAGTTCAAATTTTTGCATGGCTTTCGGACGCATAACGTTTAATGATGTAAACATCCAGCATCTTCCGGATGATTCTTGATCGGTAATTCCGTTTGTTTTTATTTTGTACTTAAATTCATGATCGAATTTTCCGATATTTTGTCGGTTTAAAGCCAATTTGCCGATTGTATTGTTCGAAACGGCATTTGTAACCGCTTTCATATATGCATCATTCTGATTGTAAGATGATTCGATTTCTTTTAATTGTTTTTC
>JAOZQB010000051.1 GCA_029932445.1 Bacteroidales bacterium
AAAAAAATAAAATTATGATAATCCTAAAAATCTATTTTATAAATTTGTAAATCTAAAAGTTGCATTTGCCGGTTGAATCTACCAATTTTAAAATTTTAATAAAAATACTGATATTAAAATAATTATACTTACATTTGCATTTTTAAAATTTATATTACAATACAATGAAAAAAGGAACAGTAAAATTTTTTAATGACACCAAAGGTTTTGGTTTCATTATTGACGAAGAATCAAAAAGTGAATACTTCGTACACGTATCAGGTTTAATTGATGAAGTTCATGAAGGCGATGCCGTTGAATTTGAATTAACCGAAGGCAGAAAAGGATTAAATGCAGTAAATGTAAAAGTAATTTAATATTTATTCTTTGACTTTTTTGAATAAGCTCGTCAATTTTGGCGAGCTTTTTCTTTTATCGGATTTTTAAATTTATTTTATGGATTTAATTTGAAAACTTTATCTAAAGTATGTAAACCTATAAAATAAAATTACAATGAAATTTTTATTTTCCCTCTTATTTATTAGTTTCTTTACATTAAACATTTCAATCGCACAAAACACGATATCCGGAAAAGTAACTGACGAAAGCGGTGCAGCACTTCCCGGGGTTTCCGTTTTGGAAAAAGGAACGTCAAACGGAACAATGACGATAAAAGACGGAACTTATTCTATAAAGGTAAATTCAAAATCGAAATATCTTGTTTTCTCATATATCGGTATGAAAACAATTGAAAAAAAAATAACAAGTGATACTTTAAATTTGATAATGTCAGTTTCGGAAGAAGAATTAGACGAAGTTGTCGTTACAAGCCTTGGAATCAGTAAAATAAAAAAAGCATTTGGATATCATACAAGAAGTGACAGACCGTCGGCAGAATATGAAACTTTTGATTATGCAACGGTTAAACGAGATAAAACAGAAAGCAACGAAAGAACCGTCAAAAGCGGATTATTAACTGCGGGTGAACTTAACGATTACGGGAAATGGGAACTTTGGAAAGATATTTCCGAAAATCAACTTAAAACTTTCAAATCCGTTTGGAATATGATGCCTCAACACAGATATTGTGTTCAAGTTACCAATTATAAAGACAAACCCATAGTAAATGCAAAGGTATTTCTGCAAACCAAAAAAGGTGATACAATTTGGGCAGCTTCTACTGATAATACAGGAAAAGCAGAACTTTGGCTTAATGTTTTAAACGAAACTTATTCTGACAAAGATCTTTACATCAACATTACAGATATGGGTCAATCCTATAAATTATTGAAACCTGATAAATTTCATGACGGAATAAATTTCATAAGCATTCCTGCAGAATGTTATGTTCCCGAAAAGGCAGATATTGCATTTGTTGTTGATGCAACCGGTTCAATGGGTGATGAAATCGCATACCTGAAAGCAGAATTAGAAGATGTATTAAACAAAATTCAAAAACAGCATAAAGATATTACCGTCAATACGGCAAGTGTTTTTTACAGGGATATTCATGATACATATCTGACACAGAAATCAGATTTCTCAAAAGACATTAAACAAACAATACAATTTATTAATAAGCAAAGTGCCGGCGGCGGAGGCGATTTCCCCGAAGCCGCAGATGCCGGATTAAATACTGCAATAAATGAATTAAACTGGTCTGAAGATGCTTTAACAAAAGTTGTTTTTCTGATATTAGATGCACCGCCGCATTCAGATGCAGAAAGCGTTAAAAAAATGCAGAAATTAACAAAAGAAGCTGCTGCAAAAGGCATTCGTATCGTTCCTGTTACAGCCAGCGGAATTGATAAAAGTACCGAATATTTAATGCGATCAATCGCACTTGCAACAAACGGAACTTATGTTTTTTTAACTGATGACAGCGGAATCGGAAATGCACATATCAAACCGACAACCGATGAATATCAGGTTGAATTTTTAAATGATGTATTTATCCGATTAATTAATCAATACTTAAGCATTCCTGATTGTGAAGAAGACATTGTTTATAATAAAGAAGAAATTCAAGATACATCCTACATTGCCGACAATTCAATTCCTCAAGATACGAGTGCTGTTGACACAACCGATGCAACACATATTGACAACACGGTAATTCCCGGAAAAGTAAAATACTACCCCAACCCGACTATTGATATTTTGAATATTGAATTCAGCGGAGACATGAAAGAAATGTTTTTAGCGGATGTTTCAGGAAAAATTTTGCAACGATTTGATATTCAGAGAAAAAATTCATTCCGTATCAGTTTATCTAAATATCCTTCAGGTATTTATTTCATTCAATATCAAAACGGAGAACGTTGGCAAACCGGAAAAATTATTCACACAAAATTGTAAAATAACGATTTCTGATTTAAGCCTAATAAATTGTTTCGGTCAAAAACAAGGGTTTTAAATAAATTCTGATATTTTTGTAGTAATATTAATTTTGAAATATAATTATTACTCTGAAAAGAATCATAGAAACATATCATAATTTGATACAATTTTTACCGGTGCGATTATTATTGGTAAATCTTCGGCGTAATCGATTTTTGTTTCTTTTATGGTTCTTTGCTTTTATGATTGTCAGCGGAAATTTCGGTTCGGAATACGGAATTCCCTCCTTATTTTTCTCGCCGGAATATTTACATAAAGTCAATTTTATTTCTTATTTTTTTCTGGGAATCAGTTTCGGTATTTTTTTTATTGCTTTTCATATTTCAGGATATATTTCTAATGCCTATTTATTTCCGTTTCTTGCTACGGTAAAAAATCCTTTCTACAAATTTTCACTGAATAATTTCATTATCCCTTTTACTTTTATTATAACTTATTTTGTTAAATCTATAGATTTCCAAATTTATATTCAATATTTCTCAGGATTTGAAATTTTTCTTAACTGTTTAGGATTGTTATCCGGAATTACTTTATTGTATTCTCTTTCATTCAAATGGTTTAAAACCAGGAATATTGATTTAAATATTTTAGAAGAAAAGTTAAAAAAGAAGAAAAAAAAGATTCCGAAGACAATTGAAAAAATTCGTGATTATGATGAAGAATGGAAAAAAACACATACCCCTGATGCAACCAGTCGTTTTTGGTCTGTTAAAACATATTTAAAGTCTCCTTCAAAAATTAAACGTACTCAAATTTTTAAGCATTACGACCCGAAAAAAATTCAAAAAGTTTTGGTTCATAATCATATCGATGCATTAATTTATTCCGGAGTTTTAATCTTAATTATTTTTATTTTGGGATTGTATAAAGAAATTCCGGCATTTGTTCTCCCGGCTGCAGTAAGTATTATGTTGTTGATTTCTTTTATTGTTATTGCTTTTACAACCGTTTATGCTTTTTTTAAAGAATGGTCCGCATTTATTTTTATTCTGTTTTTAATCCTTCTGTCTCAAGCCAATCAAAGAGGACTTCTTGATTATCATCAATCGGCATACGGGATAAATTATAAAGCAGAACAAAAAGATTCTGTGTCAACGGAAGATTATCATAAGATTCAAGAAAAAGATTATGAAACAGTTCTTCAAATTTTAGAAAAACGAAAAAAACAGCTTGTAAATTCAAAACAAAAATCTTCATTTGTATTTGTGAATACTGCCGGAGGCGGTTTAAAGGCAAGTGTCTGGACTTTTTCAATATTAGCTTATCTTGACGTTGTAACAAGAAATCATTTTTTTGAACACGTTCAATTAATAACCGGAGCATCAGGAGGGATGCTCGGAGCTGCCTATGCAAGAGAACTTTATTTACAGAAGACGAATAATAAAATTAAAACATGGCATAATGATACAATTATAAATAATCTTTCAAAAGATATGTTAAATCCTATTGCGTTCAGTTATGTTTCGTCGGATTTATTCTACATCTTTCAGAAATTTAAATACAACAATAATTTTTATTATAAAGACAGAGCATACATGCTCGAAAAGTCACTTAATGAACATACCCGGTCAATTCTTGACAAGCCGATATCGGCATATAATAAACCGGAACTTGAAGCTGTTATTCCTATGCTGATTTTCAGTCCTGCCGAAATTGAAAACGGAAGAAAAGTTTTGATTTCTTCTACCGGCATTTCATTTTTATGTTATCCATTTAAGACAATTCAAAACAGTAATTCAAAAATAAATATCGATTTTCATAATAAATACAAAAATTACGGTTCCGAAAACCTGCGTTTTACAACTGCTGTTAGGATGAATGCAAGTTTTCCGTTTATATCACCTTATGTTTCCATGCCCGGAAAAGATCGACTGAAATTATCGGATGCCGGCATGAATGATAATTACGGTTTATCTACATCTTTACAATTCTTATCTGCTTATTCGGATTGGTTTGTAAAAAATACCGACAGAATAATTTTTATTAATATAAGTTGTGACGGAAAAAGTGACAAATCTTCCGACTTTAATTTTCTGTCGGATTTAACAGAACCCTTTCAAGGTGCTTTAAATAATTACTTTAATTTTCAAAGGATGAACGGTGAAAATCTCTACCGTCAAACACAAAAACAACTTCGCAAAAAAATTGTATTTATTAACTTCCAAATTAACAGTAATAAAAGACATATATCGGTTAGCTGGCATCTGACCAATCGTGAAAAAAAGATTATTTCAAAAGCAATGAATAATTCTCAAAATCAAAAAGAAATAAATAAATTCCTAAACGCTTTTTATTAACATGAGTTATTAATTATTGAAACTAACCGTTATTTTATCAATATTATGATACCGTTCATAAAAAAATACTGAATTTTCATTCAGGACAACTGTTTTTGTTATATATTGCAATTTTACAAATTCTCAAACCAATCCTTATGAAACAAATTAAAGTAATCGGACTACTTTTAATTTTAGGACTTGTTTCCTTTACAAGCTGCGAATCGGTTGACGGAGCACAAAAAGTTGCAGACAATTTCTTTCAAGCTTTCAATAATCAAGATGAAAAAGCTATGGAAACAATATTAGACCAAGAATTTATAATTGATGCCGGCATAAAAGATGATTTTTATGATGTTTTCGATCAACATGCTTCAGCTTTGGGAAATATCAAAGAATATGAACGTTATGCATTTTCCACAAACATTAATAACGGGGTAACAACGGTAACTTTAAAATTCAAATGTGAAACAGATAAAAAAAACCCTGTTTATGAAAAATTAAAATTCGTTCAACGTGGTGAGGATTATAAAGTTATTGCATTTCAATATAATACTGACAAATCAGCCATAGACAACGAAGAAAAATAAGATATCAGAACACTAAAAAATGAGCAGAGGGATATTTAAAAATATTCCTCTTTATTAACTTTTTAAATTATTATAAATCAATTACGAATAACTATGAAAAAATCTATATTAATTGCAGCATTGTTTATATATATATCTGGGTTTTCTCAAAAATCATCAAAAATGAGTAATTATTATTATGATGCAACTTTCGGAGAACAATTCGGTATAATTTTAAAAGCAACAGATATTGTATCTAAAGCAGATTTCGTAAAATTAGGTCTTGAAATTAATAATAAATCAGATAATTATGTAATTGCTTATAAAGACAAATGCAAATTTGTCGTAAACAACAACTCCTATTTCCCGAAATCTGTTAAAAAAGGAAAAATTCTCAAACCCGGAAAGAAAGAAACTATTACTGTTAAGTCAGCCGGACAAACAAATTATCTTGTTGATAATATTGATTTTAAACCGGAAGGGTTTTTCACATTTCCTTCAGAAGGAAAAATAATTGAAACTAAGGATTTCCATTTACCTCCCTCTGAAAATACCATAAAAAACAGCAGTTTTAAAATTAATATGTTAAAATTAAAAAAGCAAACAGATGAAACTGCAATAAAATTTAAATGCACATACACAGGAAACAAAATCGGCATTATTAATCCGTCTCAATGTGTATTAAGAACTGAAGACGGAAAAGAATGGGCACCTGTTAATTCAAAAGAAAAAATTAAAATTCTTCAAAAAAACGAATCTGAAAATTTTACCTTAATTTTTGAAATTCCGGGGAAAATAACCGATATGCAATTTGCCGAAATGGATATCGTTTGGAAAAATACTTATAGTGAACCGGACTTAAGCGAATTAAGTTTTGATATCCAACACATCAATATTGATGAATTTACCACAAAAGATAAAAATTAAAATATGAAATTTTCATATTACTTTATAAATATATTTAGCATCAAATAATTATTTATCGTATATTTACATAAATTTTAACACCAAAACACACATTTTGACATTGTTTCATTCAATACTCAAATTACTGAAGAACAAAAAAATCTCTGACTTTCCTGATGAATCTCGTCATCGATTTCTGTTGTTGAATTTTATTTTATTAGTTTCCGGCGTAACAAGTTTAATATTTGCTGTTGTACATATTTTTTTCTTTGAACAATCATTCGGTTATGTCCTTTTTACAGTTTTTGTTATTTCTTTAATTCTTTTCGTATTTTTTAATATCAGTTTAAATTATAAAGTTTATTCTACAATTACCATCCTTATTTTTACTGTTTTCTTTAGTTTAATTACTTTAATCGGTGCCGGAAATAAAACAGGTTTAATATGGGGACTTGCATACCCTGTTATGCTTGCATTTACGACTAAATATAGACAATACAACATTTGGTCTTTATTTTTTTTAGGTATTAATCTGGGAATATTTTTTATTCCGAATCATTTTGAATTTTGGTCAGATTATTCTTCAGATATTATCATGAGATATCTGTTTGCTTATTTATTGATTTATACACTGCTTGAATTTTATCTCAGATTAAAGCAACAAACGATTAGTAAACAAGAAAAAGAATTAATTGAAACAAAACATCATTTACTCGAAAAAGACAAATTCATTTCTTCTTTATCCTATGAAATAAGAACCCCTTTAAATAATATTACGGGAATAATAAATCATCAGCGAGAATCAATCAGTGAAGATGCAATAGATGAAATTGAACTGTCAATCAGTAATTTAGCATTAATTCTTAATAAAATACCGAAACATACGGAATCTAATATTTTGCATTTAACGGGTGAAAAAACCTTATTTAAATTAAACGAAATAATAAAAAAAACAATAAGCCTGTTCCAAACAGATAAATACACAAAACTTCGTTTTAATTTGTTTTTATCTTCCAAGCTTACCGAGAAAGTATACGGTGATCGAATTAGTTTTATGCAAATATTAATTTCAACAATTGATTTTTTCTTTAACCGGTCAAATGAAAATCCTTTAAAAATTGATATCGTTTCACAAGAAACTGAAAATGGAACTATTTTAATTAAAGTTTCATGCAAAATCGATAATTTAATTTTTCCGAAAAATTTAAGTGCTGAAAATTTTATTAATGATATAAAAGATTTAGAAATAATTAATCAAATTTCAGAATCTTTAAACGTAAATTTTACAATTGATAAAAATACCGAAAATTTCTCGACACTTTTTAAATTCAACTTTGAAGATTTACCGGTTGAAACGGTCAGTGATAAAAAAGATTCAAATTCCGTTGTTGTTTCGGAACCTTATACGCACAAAAAAATCCTACTTAAAGATGCCAATGTTTTATTAGTAGAAGATGATATAATCAACAGCAAAGTAATGACATTAAACATTCAAAAACTCGTCAAAAAAATTATTATTGCCGGAAACGGAAAAGAAGCCCTCGAAAAATTCTCGGAAACAAAAGTCGATATTATATTAATGGATATTCGAATGCCTTTGATGGATGGTTTTAAAACAACTGAAAAAATCAGAGAAGCAGAAATCGGAACCGGTTCACGAGTTCCCATTATTGCTGTTACGGCTAATGCTTCTTCGGAAGTTAAGAAACATTGTTTTGAGGTTGGGATGAATGATTATACGACAAAACCAACTAACTACAAACTGCTTCTGAAAAAAATGAAGAAGCTTCTTGAAGGTTAACCCGAAAAATTTATAACCGGCAAAGCACTCACGAAAGTAATAAGCTGAATTCTATATAGGGTACTTCAGGAAATGTAACTTTTTTTAAAAACCGATTATTTTACAAGTTGCTGTATTCGACCTCAAAGAAATTTCGTAGTTTTCAAACGTATCGGAGCTAAAAAATAAAAGCTGTTTGAACGACCGGAGCGTGCGTAGGGAGTGAGTTCTTTTATTTTTGCGGAGAGACGTGTAGAAAACAAGAAATTTATTTGCAGTCTTGATTTTTGTTTCTTTGTATCAAGACAAAGAAAGAAGAAAGAAAAACAGAAAGAATAAATTACCCCAAAAATAAGCAAAATACGCATAATTGGGGTAATCATTAAAATGGTAGCCATGTATTATCTTTATTATCATCCATATAACATTTTCTGAATGTCCCTAAATAATATGCAGTCTTTTGATCATAAAAAGAGACTGTAGTCTGCCTGTCTACAGACAGGCAAGCTGTCTCTACAAGCGATACAATTGTAATTATTTGTGTTTTTTCGTAAATTTTCTTATTCCTTCTTTTAAGAAATGTGAAAAAGCAATCGGATCGGGATTATAGAAGAAGGGGTCTTTGATGAGAACTTCTCCGTTATAATCCAAAATAATGTATGCCGGTTGCGCATTCATTCCGAAACGTGAAATTTGGAAATCAGCATATTTTGAACCGAGTGTTTTCTTAATTTTGCCGTCATAAGATGAAGTAACCCAATCTTTTTCATCCAATTTTGTTCTGTCATCAACATAAAGTGATGCAATAACATATTCATCTTTTAAAAGTGGTAATACCGGTTCGGTAGCCCAAACATTATCTTCCATTTTACGACAATTTACGCAGGCATAACCGGTAAAATCCAACATAACCGGTTTATTTTGCTCTTTAGCACAAGCCAGTGCCTGTTCGTAATCAAAATAACCGTGAAGCCCATGAGGCGATTCATGCACATCGCCGTATTTCGGTTCATCACAATTATTTTCGGAAAAAGTTAAATTTGCAGTCTGTCCGCCGGAATTTTCTCTGACAACTTTTGCCAAATTAAATTCATGTGTACTCATGGGCGGCAAATAACCGGATAAAATCTTTAAAGGTGCTCCGAACATTCCCGGAATCATATAAACAACAAAAGAAAAAGTAAGAAGAGCAAACATCAGACGCGGAACTTTCAAATAGGGTAAATCACTGTCGTGAGAAAATTTGATTTTTCCGAGCAAATAAAATCCCATAAAAGTAAAAATCGTAATCCATAATGCAATATAAATTTCTCTGTTCAGCAGACCCCAATGATATGTTAAATCGGCAATACTTAAAAACTTTAAACCCAATGCCAATTCAATAAATCCTAAAACCACTTTAACGGAATTTAACCAACCGCCGGATTGAGGCATTTTGTTCATAAGATGCGGGAAAAAAGCAAATATTCCGAACGGAATTGCAAATGCCAAACCAAAACCGAGCATCCCGATAATCGGTCTTAACATATCTCCGCCGGCAGATTCTACCAATACCGTACCTACCAATGGTCCGGTGCAAGAGAAAGAAATTACGACCAATGAAAAAGCCATGAAAAACGGTGCAAAAAAACCGCCTTTATCGACTTGTTTTTCGGATTTTGCCGTCATCCAACTCGGCAGCACAATTTCGAACATCCCGAAAAAAGATGCCGCAAAAACCATAAATACAATAAAGAATAAAACATTAGGTATCCAATGCGTACTCAACCAATTTGCAAATTCGGGACCTAATGTTACCGCAACCAATGTTCCTATTACGGTATAAATCAGCACAATTGACAAAGAGAAAAAAATTGCTTCTGCCCTGCTTTTTGCTTTTGATTTATTTTCATGCATAAAAAATGAAACGGTCATCGGTATCATCGGGAAAACACACGGTGTCAGTAAAGCAGCTAATCCGGCAAGTAATGCAGCTATAAACAAGCCCCATAAACCGCCTTTATCTGTTGCCGAATTTATTTCGTTCCCGCCTTCTTTAATAACAGCCGTTGTGTCTGATTGTAAAGTATCTGTTTCAGATACGGATGTTGCAATCGTATCTTTTTCAACTTTTTTAGTCGTATCAATCTTATTATCAACAGTTTCTATTTTGTCATTCGGAAATTGTTTTGCCAAAGTTTTTAATCCGGATATTTTAAATTCAAAATCTTCGGTAAGCGGAATACACATTCCTTCCGTAGTACACGCTTGTCCGGAAAATGAACCGCTGATAACAAAATTTTTATCGGATAAAATTTTTATTTTTTGAGTAAAATAAACTTCTTTTTCAAAAGTTTGAATATTTGCCTGCATAATATCATCATATTCTTTATGCGGTTTAGGCCATTCGGTAACTTTACCTTCTTTTTTATAGTTATTAAGGTCTTCAAAAATAAATTCAGCGGGAATGCCTCCGGCAGGTTCGGAATATTGTCCGTATAAGTGCCAAGTTTCTTTAATACTTGCTTTTGCAACTAATTTCACTTCATCCGCAGAAACGGCTTTTGTATAAAATGTCCATTTTACGGGTTGAACGATTTGTGATTTGATTTCATTTATATTACTTGAAACAAGAATTAATGCAGTAAGAAACAAAAGTTTGTTAATTTTTCTCATTATAATCTCTTTTATATTAATTAATTATTAATCAGATATAAATAGTCTGATAAGTTGCAAATTATTGTTTGTAACTTATTTTTCATTGCAAAAATAAAAAATTAAATGTATTATTTCAGTAACTGAACTCACACATAAAAAAAGGCATCAAAATTTGATGCCTTAAATTACGTGTTATTTTATTAATTATTTTTCTTCAAATGCTTGAATAATCCGATCATGGTCATCTTTTGTAGATTTTTCAATTCTTTTCACAATTGCAATTTTACCGTCATGTCGTTTCTTTGTATTGTAAAGAAGCTCAACATAAATATTGTAATAATTAATTTGATTTTCATCTAAAGGCAAAGTTGCATATCCCTGATAAAAGTTTGAATAATACGAAGTATCACTAACAAATCGATAGGCATCAATATAATATTCAATTGGGTATAAATCAGAAAAATAGACTAACCCGTCTGTTCCCGTAGTTAAAATATCACTAACCGGATTTGTTAAATTTTGCCAATCTGTTTCATTTCCGTATAATTGAACATCACAATTTGAAACCGGATCTTCGCTTCCGACATACATCACTAAAATATCCAAATCAGTTGAACCGCTGATTGTTACAGCATCCGTAAAAGTTTCATAACTTTCATATCCCGTTGCGGTCATACTTACTTGATATGTACCTTCTTGCGTATAAGTATGCATCGGACTTTTTTGATTTGATGTAAATCCGTCACCAAAACTCCACTCATAAGATACGGCACCTTGCGAACAATTTACAAAATAAACAGGTTCATTCATACTATGCGTTGTTCCGGAAACCGAAAAGCAAGCATTTACATCCGGATAATCCGGTGTTCGATCAATAATACATCCGTTTAATGCAAAAATAAGCATCACCGGAATGATAATTTTTAAAGTTTTCATACGTTTTGATTTTAAGTTAAGAATTTAGTTTAAAAGGAATAAAGTTGACTGCAAATATTTTTTCCTTGTTTATTCAACTGCAACTTTATAATATTTTTCTTTATTGATTTTACCGTCTTCTCGCATATAGATAAAATGCAAATAAACTTCACCGGTTTTTAAAGGTAAAAATTTCCAATGATCAAAACCTCCTGCTCCGACCATATCCGTTGTTTTATTATTTTTTACAAATTCATGATTTAACTCTTGAATAACTTTCGGTTTAATTTTATTGTCGATTGACCAAACATAACCGGTTGTCGGGTTAGATTTTAATTCAATTGTTAAAGTATCATTCATACCGATTGTATAGGTATTGTTTAATTTATCCGAAGGCACATTTTTTATCACCGTTTTTTGACTGTCGCATGATTGAAATAAATACAAGCCGAAAAATACAAATAATAAAGTTGTTGGAATTTTCATATTATATCAGGTTTAAATTAGTTAAAGGTTTTCTTTATATTAATTAGTTACTTTAGTAAAAGTCAAATTTTAATTGATTCGTTGCCTTACTGATTCATACATCAAAATACTTGCCGCAACTGATACATTTAAAGATTTTATTTCACCAAGCAAAGGAATTTTTACAAATTTATCTGATAATGAGATAATTGAATTTGAAATGCCCTTTTCTTCCGAACCGACAACCAAAACCGTCGGAAGCGTAAAATCACTTTGATAATAATTTTTATCTGCTTTTTCACTTGCACTGATTATTTGCAAACCGTTTTCTTTCAGATTCTGTAGTGTCTCTCGTAAACTTCTCGTTTTACATACCGGAACTTTATGCAATGCGCCTGCAGATGTCTTAACGGCATCAGCATTGATAGCAGCAGATCCTTTTTCGGGAACCAAAACGGCATGTACTCCCGAGCATTCAGCCGTTCGAATAACTGCTCCGAAATTTCTGACATCGGTAACTCCGTCAAGTGCCAAAATAAAAGGAATTTTACCGGCTTCAAAAACACGTGTTACAATTTCTTCTGCATCATAAAAAGCCACCGGTGAAATAAATGCAATCACACCTTGATGATTTTTTCTGCTGATTTTATTTATTTTTTGAAGAGGTACAAACTGAAAATACACTCGATGTTGCTTTAAAAGTGTTGTCAACTCCTTTTGCAGGGGATTGTCATCACTTCTTACAATCATCACCTTTTCAATTTGTTTATCTGAATTAACGGCTTCGATAACCGCTCGTGTTCCGTATATAAAATTATTGTTTGCCATAGAATTTTCAAAAATACAATATTTTAGTAATTTAGCGTGTTTTTAATTCATATATAAGAAAATGAGATTTGAAAAAAAGTCAAAATACGATAAAATATGGGTCGGAATTGTAAGCGGTTTCATTACGGCATCCGTTATCAGTTTAATTGTAATTGCTGCAAATGCAAAAGATTATTCGATAATTCAACATTTTAAATATTTTTTCGAAGATAATGAATTCAGTCCGATTTTACGTTCAAGAGTTTTTCTCTCTTTAAAAGGCGGAGCTATCGGAATTATGCCTTTATTTTATTTATTTTTGAACAAAAAAATGTATAAAGCCGTAAAAGGATTAATTGGTGTTGCAGCTTTTATTTTTATGATTATAGCAGCAGGTGCAATTTTTAATTAAAAAAAATAACTTTGAAATACTACATAACAGCCGGCGAAGCATCGGGCGATTTGCATGCATCAAATCTGATGAAAGCCCTGAAAAATTTTGATAATTATGCTGAATTTCGTTTCATTGGCGGTGACCTTATGAAAGAACAAGGAGGCACATTGGTCCGTCATTTCAAGGATACTGCTTATATGGGTTTTCTGGATGTTTTTATGCATCTTCCGGCTATTTTGAAAAACATCAAATTCGTAAAAAAAGATATTCTTGACTACAAACCCGATGTAATAATCCTGGTCGATTATCCCGGATTTAATCTGAGAATTGCTGAATTTGCCCATAATGCCGGATTAAAAGTTTATTATTACATCTCACCGAAAATTTGGGCTTGGAAACAATCACGTGTTCATAAAATTAAAGCATTCGTTGATAAAATGTTTATCATTTTTCCTTTTGAAAAAGATTTCTATAAAAAATATGATTACGAAGTCGAATATGTCGGCAATCCGATTTTAGATGCAATTGATACCGAAAAAAAAGATATTTACGGTTTCAAAAAAAAATACAATCTGAACGACAAAAAAATTATTGCTTTACTTCCCGGAAGCAGAAAACGTGAAATTCAACATAATTTTCCGGTAATGTTAAAAGTTGCGGAACAATTTCCCGATTATCAATTTGTCGTTGCAGCAGCACCTTCCTTGGAAAAAGAAATTTTCTTTAAATACATTAAAGATAAAGACGTAAAATTAATTTATAACAATACTTATGAAATCTTAAAATATTCCGAAGCTGCCCTTGTAACTTCCGGAACGGCAACATTGGAAACGGCCGTTTTAAATATTCCTGAATTGGTTTGTTACAAAGGAGATAATCTTTCATACCATATTGCGAAACACTTGGTAAAGGTGGATTATATTTCGCTTGTTAATTTGGTCATGCACAACGAAATTATTAAAGAATTTATTCAATACGATATGACCGTAAAAAATATTACCGAAGAATTGAAACTAATTATTGAAGATAACGTATATCGAAATACGATGCTTCTGAATTTTGCAAAATTAAGAGAAATTTTAGGCGGTAAAGGTGCATCGGACAGAACGGCTGAAATTATTGTTAAAAGCATAAATAATGAACAATTAATAAAGAATGATGAATAATTTAAAAAGGATTTTATTAACGGGAATTTTTCTGATTGTATCTTCACAAATTTTCGCACAAGCATTACCGATCGGTCTTGACGGAAAATATGATGATTGGACAAGCGATGCCGAAAGTTTTACAGATACTCAAAACGACGGAGCAGCTTATGATTTGCTTTCTTTTAAAGTGGCAAACGACAGCAATTACCTGTTTATTCAACTGGTTTTTGACCAAGAAATTCAACTTAGTTCGGGGAATAATCTGTTTTTAGAAATTGATGCCGACAATAATGCTGCAACCGGATATTCCGTTAACGGAATCGGTGCTGAATTAGGAATAAATTTCGGAACCAAAACATTTTATTTTAATCCTACTTCAGGAAGCGTTCATGTTTCACATTATGATATCGGTTTTATTGCTTTACCGACGACAACTTCTGATACCTTTGAGATTATGATTGAACGCCATACCCTCCCCGACGGCATACATCAGCTTTTTACCGGCAATACAATTAAACTTTGCTTTAAAGACAATAATACCGGCGGAGATTATATGCCGGATTTAGGAACAACTTTTTCTTATACTTTTGATGAAACGCCTGTTGTAGTTTATGATAAAATTACACTTAACAAAACCAATGCAAGTGATATTCGTTTAATGACTTATAATACACTTCAAGACGGTCTGATTGATAATGCCAGAGTCGGAAGTTTTCAACATATTATCACTGCCGTAAATCCGGACATTATTACCTTTAACGAATGTTGGAATACCACTCAATATCAAGCAAAAAACTTACTTGATTCTTGGATACCTTTACAAGGAAGTAATTGGACATGTTTAAAAAATGACGGAGGAAACATTAGCTGCTCCAAATATCCGATATTGGATTATTATGATATTGATCCGACATATATCCACAGAATAACGGGATATATCATTGATTTACCCGATTCTTTTCCGAGAGATTTTTTAATTATTAATGCCCATCTTAAATGTTGCGGTGATGATGATACACGACAAGAACAGGCAGATGCAATTATTAATTTTATAAGAGATGTTAAAACGTCCGGCGGAAATATTACCTTGCCTTACGGAACTCCTTTTGTCATCAGCGGTGATTTAAATCTTGTCGGATTAAGTCAACAATTAACGACTTTGCTAACCGGTGATATTGTTGATAATTCAACTTTCGGAGAAGATATTGCTCCGGACTGGGACAACACGGATTTAAGAGATATTATTGCTTTTCATACCGATATGAGAACGGCAACTACTTGGACGGAAGAAGGGAATTCCTATTGGCCCGGCAGACTTGATTATGCAATTGCTTCAGATATCGGAGCAACAGTATCAAAGGCATATACAATTTGCACTCATGAAATGTCAAGTGAACGATTGAGTCAATACGGTTTAAATTTCGATGATACGGATATTGCATCCGACCATCTTCCGAAAATTACGGATTTTATTATTGAAGATGTTCCCGGAACTGTTTCTGATATTCCGGATTCCGAAGTTCAGATATTTCCTAATCCGGCTTTTAATAAACAATTTACAATCAGAAATGTCCGAAATCACCTATTAAAAGAAGTAAAAGTAATAAGCATTACGGGAGAAATTATTTATTCAAAACAAATCAATAAAAATCAAGTAAATATTAATCTGTCAAATGTTCCTTCCGGAATTTATTTTGTAAAAGTTAAAACTTTAAAGTCTGAACGTATTTTTAAAATCATACTATAAAAAAAGCTGCCTTTTCAGACAGCTCTACGTTTATATTTTTAA
>JAOZQB010000227.1 GCA_029932445.1 Bacteroidales bacterium
GTTTGGTTCAGGTATTATTAAATCCATGACTGTATCATTTTCATTTAATGTTATTCCCCTTACTCCTCGACTAGTTCTACCAATTGGTCTCGCATTACTTTCGTGGAATCGCACTGCTTGCCCTTTTTTCGATGCAATGAGTACTTCTTGATTCCCGTTAGTTTTTCTAACTGCAACAACACTATCATTTTCATCCAATGTTATTCCTATAATTCCTGTTTGGCGAGGTCTAGAATATGCTTCAAGACTTGTTTTTTTCACAATACCATTTTTTGTTCCTATAATCAGATTCAAATCTTTATTAAGTTTTTGATTTATGATTATATTATCATTTGTTTTCGTAATAAAAAAATCTTTGTAGAATGTAATTCTGTCTATTATTTTGAGAAATAATATAAATCCCAAAATCCCTATTGAAGTAAAAATTATTGAAGAAATGAATACAGATAATTGGAATTCAGATAAGAAAAATTTAACCCAAGATTCTAATGAAAATAATAAAAAAATTAACATAACTGAACTGAAAAAAATACCCCAAAAATCACGTTTTTTTGCTGAATTACTTTTTTTTATAGTTTTTTTGTCATTTTCTTTAAATAAATCAATTCCGATAAAATTTAAATACCTTAAAGATTTAATTTTATTATCATCACTTTCGATTAAAGAATTTAAGTTTTGAATTTGTTCACTTGAAATATAATTATTGTCAGAATATTTTTTAATAATTATTTCTTGTAAAGCTAATTTTGCTTCATAAGTTAAATTTTTAGAATTATCAATAATATTTTTAATTTCAGGTAATTCTTTATTTTCGAACAGTTTATAATACGTATTCATATCAAATATTTATATCATTTAAATTTTCTAGAATCCTTAGTTTAACAATTTAATAATTTTATTTCAATATTTCAACATCCATATTATCAACAGCATTAATCAATGCTTCCGAAACAACCATTGAACCTTCGGGTAAACCGTTAAAAAACAGAGTTTCCTCATTGAGTTTTTGAATGACAACGGATTTTTTTCTTAATTTTCCGTCTTCTGCAACAAAAACCTTATTTTGATTAAATACAGCTTCACGCGGAATTTCAAATACATTTTCAAGTGTGATATTTGAAAAAACAGCTGTCATATATTCACCTTGATAAACACGCTTGTTTTTTCTTCCTGAAATATCAATAAATATCGGAACTGATTGTGTTTTCGGATCAACAAAATCAGAAATTCTGAGTATGTGTCCGGTAAAAATTTCGTTTTTATCACTTGAAATAATTTTGATTTTTTGTCCTGTTTTCAAAAAATGAATATTGTTTGTTTCAACGGGGACTTCCAATTCTAATTTGTCGGTTCGTATCAATCGAGCAATTCTTACACCGGGAGAAGCTATGGCACCGGGTTCTGCATAAACTTCCGTGAAAGCTCCGTTAAACGGTGCATAAATGTAATATTTTCTCAATACAATTTCTTCACTTTTTATTGAATACCAGTCACTTAAAATATTCCTTCCGGCGAGATATATTTTTTCTTTATCCGATTTTATTTTCGGAAGTTCGGGAATATCTTTTTCAATATCAATGTTGCTGAAAAAAGTATTCCAATCGTTATAACTGTTCTTAAAATCAATTTTAAAATCGGGTAAAATATTTGCCAAAGAATTTAAGAAACGACTTTTATGAGCTTTCAAAGCTAATTTTGCTTCTTTATCATAAACTTTTAACAATAACTGTCCTTTTCTGAAACTTTGTCCCTTTTTTAAGGGAATTTGTCCGGGTAATATTTTACCTCTTACCTCCGCACTTAAATCAATATAATTTTGAGTGGCTACTCTTCCGGTTGCTTTTAATTCGGAATGAAAAGTTTCATATTTTACGGGAACCGCTTTTATATATCTTTTTATTTGTTCGGGAAGTTTCTTTTCCGGTTCTTTCTTCATTTTAGTAAATACCCCGGAAATCATAACTGAAATTATAAGAATTAACAATATTGAACCGATGATTATCAAATTACGTTTGGTCATTTTTTAAAATTTTAGAATTCAGTATAAAAATAAATAAAATAATTTTACAATAAATAAAATGATACAAAAGACGATTTCTTACATATAAAATACATTTTTAAGTGAAAAAGGATGAGTAAAAACACATCCTTCTTCATTTAATAAATTATGATTCCGCTCCGGAAAGTCAAAAAGAGATAATGTAGTTATCCGATGAATTTGTAATTAACAGACTATCAGGATAAATAAATATCAGCATTTTGCAAAATCATTCATCGGATGACTTTGCAGAGTAGGCTAAATTGTTAATATTTAGAGTTTTTCCAGAACATCAACCAATAAATCCCAAAATTTTTGTACCGTCGGGATATTCATCCTTTCATCCGGAGAATGTGCACCTTTAATAGTCGGACCGAAAGAAATCATATCCAAATACGGATATTTTTCAAGAAATAAACCGCATTCCAAGCCGGCATGAATGGCTTTTACTTCCGGTTTTTGATTAAACAAATTTTCATAAGAAGTTTCTGAAATCTTCATTATTTCGGAATCGGTATTCGGTTTCCATCCGGGATAACCGTCGCCGTGTTTTACTTTTGCACCGGCAAGTTTAAATACGGAAGCTACGGTTTGAGCCATATCGTATTTTGCACTTTCGACAGAACTTCTTTGGCTGGTTTCAATTAGAATCTTATTATTTTCAGTAAATTTAACGGATGCTAAATTTGTTGAAGTTTCAACCAAACCCGGCATATCGGCACTCATTTGATATACCCCGTGCCAACAGGCGTATAGTGAATGCATTAATTTCTTTTGAATTTTTTTCGAAATAACAAATTCAGGTAAATCTGTTTTTTTAATAGTAATATTCAGATTTTTTTCTGTTGTTGAAAATTCATTTTTAATGTCTTTAGCAAGTTCAAAAGTTATTTTTTCAAAATTTTCAGAATGTTTTTTCTTAACTGTAATAATCCCGAAAGCTTCTCGCGGAATGGCATTTCTTAAATTTCCGCCTTTAAATTCCGCCAGGCGAGCATCATATTTTTTAGCAGCAGTTAAAATAATTCTGTTTAAAATTTTATTTGAATTTCCCAAACCTTTATCAATTTCATCACCCGAGTGACCGCCGTTTAATCCGGTAACAGAGATTTTATAAGCAAGGGAATTTTCGGGAACATTTTTCTTTTTGTAGGAAAATTCTGCAACGGTATCCATTCCGCCTGCACATCCGATAAATAATTCGCCTTCATCTTCAGAATCGAGGTTTATTAATATCTCGCCTTTTAAAAATCCTTCTTTTAAAGCAAAAGCACCGGTTAATCCGGTTTCTTCATCAACCGTAAACAGAGCTTCAATTGGCGGGTGTACAATGTCTTTCGATGTTAAAACAGCAAGAGCCGCAGCAATGCCTATTCCGTCGTCGCCGCCGAGAGTTGTGCCTTTTGCTTTTACCCAATCGCCGTCAATGTATGTTTGTATGGGGTCGGTATCAAAATTATGCTCGGTATCGGCATTTTTTTCGCAAACCATATCCGAATGACTTTGTAGAATAACGGTTTTATGATTTTCTTTTCCGGAAGTTCCCGCTTTTCGTATGACAACATTTCCTATTTCGTCTCTTTCGGCATCCAAATGATGTTCTTTTGCAAAATCCAAAAGATATTTAATTATTTTTTCTTCTTTTTTTGAAGGTCTCGGAATTTTGGTGATTTCATCAAAATATTTCCAAATTTCTGCAGGTTTTAAATCTGATATAGTCATTTTTTTAAATTTTATAGTTTGAAATATTGTTGATGCCAAAGATATATTTTTTTTTCGATTTTGATATTGTGAATTTTGAATGAGATTGAAACAGATTGAATGAGATTTATGTGAGATTGAATAAGATTGAGTGAGATTGATAAATATTAAAGAAAAAAACGAAATTTATTTTAATTTTGAAATTTATATAATTTTATGATATGAATGATTGGGTTCAATATAAAATTAAAATCAGAGAAAGATTAAGACTTTTTGTTTTAAAAATATTGGAACTTTCAAAAATGTTACCGGCATCAAAAAGAGCAAGTGTGATAAATTGTCAGATTACGAAATCCGGAACTTCAATGTATGCAAATTATCGTGCAGCATTAAGAGGAAGATCAAAAGCGAGTTTTCCGGTAAATTGTCAATTACCGTTGAAGAAAGTGATGAAACAGAAATGTGGATAGATTTATTGATAAGTTCAAAAATCTTAACAGGAGAATTTATTGAAGAATTACATACTGAAAGCATAGAGTTCATTAAGATTTTATCAAGTATGAGAAATAAAATGTAAAGATCATCAATCTGTTTAAATCTTATTCAATCTCACTCAATCTAATTTAATTTTAACAAATGAGTTCAGACCAATATAAAACCATAAAAAACAAATCGGA
>JAOZQB010000228.1 GCA_029932445.1 Bacteroidales bacterium
TTTATTTTATTAAAATAACAGCCGGTAATCAGGTGTTTAATTCTAAATTAATTATAAAATAAAAATTAATTATAATTATAAAAAAGCCCTCAATTGAGGGCTTTTTTTATTTACAAAGTGACATACTTTCAAAATCAATTTCCTGTTTATGTTTACCAAATTTTTCATGAATCTTTTCATTTCTCATAACATAGGTTGACTCTTCTCCATATTTAACTGAGAATAAAACAGTTAAATTCTCTCCGTCTTTATCTTTCATGACTAATCTTGCTAAATTATAATCAGGAAGGCATAATAAATTCTTATGACAAACCGGACAAAACAGTTGTACAATTTCACCTTTCTCCAATTTTAGAGAAGAGTGTTTGACTTTTGTATAATCACCTAATTCCGTATCCAAAAAAACAATGCCGCTATCACCGTTTTTTTTTCTGACGGTTAAAACTACATTGTTTTTTACGTTTAAGGAAGCCGAACAAGTCGGACAATAATAATTATATTGTTTTTCCATCTTTCTCATTTTACAGTTTCTTGAAAAGATACGACAAAAAAATGAAAAAGTCAAGTTTTGATTTTAAAAAATTACAATTAAAACCGTAAAAGATTATTCCGTCGCTCCTTCGTTACCGGCAGTAACCAGTTTTTCCATTTCATTATCAAACATATAGAGCCTTGCTTTATCTCCTCCTAACAAATTTAATTTATCAAGAACGGTACTGAACAAATTTTCTTCTTCAATTTGTTCTTGAACATACCACTGAAGAAAATTTGTTGTCGTAAAATCTTTTTCCTCATAACAAATTCCGACCAAATCATTGATTTTTTCGGAAATCATTTTTTCATGATTATAAATCTCTTCGAATATTTTTTGAACAGATTCATATTCATGATTCGGTTTTTCGGATGACGGAACAACAGCATGACTGCCTCTGTCATTTACATAATGAAACAATTTTAACATATGACTGCGTTCTTCGTCAGAATGTTCATATAAAAAATTTGCGGCTCCGTTATAACCGTTTTTTTCAGCCCATGAAGCCATAGCCAAATATAATTGTGAAGAAAATTGTTCCAATTCAATTTGTGTATTCAGGGCTTTTTCTACTTTTTTGTTTAACATAAATTATTATTTAATTTTTATGATAAATTATTAATTATATTGTTTAAAGTCTTACTCGGGCGCATTGCCTTTTCAGCTTTTTCAAAATTCGGAAGGAAATAACCGCCGATATCTGTTGAATGACCTTCTGCAGAAGCTATTTCACTCAAAATATCATTCTCTTTTCCAATTAATTGGCTTGCAATTTCAGAAAATTTCTTTTTTAAATTAAGATCTTCATTTTGATTATTTAATTCTTTTGCCCAATATTGCGCCAAATAAAAATGCGTTCCTCTGTTATCAAGTTCACCGGCTTTTCTGGAAGGTGACTTTTTGTTTTCTAAATATTTACTGATTGCTTTATCCAAAGTTTCAGAAAGAACTTTTGCTTTTGAGTTATTAAACTTATCAGCTAAAAATTCCATTGAAACCATTAATGCCAAAAATTCACCGAGTGAATCCCAACGTAAATGCCCTTCTTCATTAAATTGTTGAACATGTTTAGGAGCTGAACCGCCTGCACCTGTTTCAAACAAACCGCCACCGGCTATCAAAGGTACAATTGAAAGCATTTTTGCACTTGTTCCGAGTTCTAAAATAGGAAATAAGTCGGTCAGATAATCTCTTATAACATTACCGGAAACGGAAATTGTATCTTTTCCTTCTCTGACTCTTTTTAATGTATATTTCATTGCATCGTCAGGTGACATAATACGAATATCCAAACCCTTTAAATCATAATTTTTTAAATATTTTTCTACTTTAATTATAACTTTTCTGTCATGTGCCCTGTTTTTATCTAACCAAAATACTGCCGGCACACCTGTTGATTTTGCTCTGCTTACAGCAAGTTTTACCCAATCCTCAACAGGAATATCTTTTGCTCTTGACATTCTCCAAATATCGCCTTTTTCTACATTACTTTCCATTAACACAGCCCCTGATGCGTCAATAACTTTAAGGGTTCCGTTCTCAGGGATTTCAAAAGTTGTAGGATGTGAGCCGTATTCTTCTGCTTTTTGAGCCATAAGTCCGACATTTGAAACATTTCCCATTTTTGCCGGATTAAATGCACCGTTTACATTACAATCATCTATAACAACTTGATACATAGTAGCATAACATCTGTCAGGAATCATTGCTTTTGTGTCATGAAGTTTCCCGTCAGTTCCCCACATTTTTCCTCCGTCGCGAATTACAACCGGCATTGATGCATCCACAATAACTTTATTAGGAGCATGTAAATTGGTTATTCCGTTATCGGAATCGACCATTGCTAATTCCGGCCTTACATTATAAACAGCTTTAATTTCAGCTTTAATTTCATTTTGTTTTGCTTCGGGTAAGGTTTTTATTTTATCATAAAGTTCACCGATTCCGTTATTCAAATTAACACCGAGTTCCTCAATAATATCTTCATATTTTTCAAGAACATCTTTATAATAAATTGAAACGGCATGTCCGAACATAATAGGGTCAGACACTTTCATCATAGTTGCTTTTAAATGTAATGAAAGTAAAATATCTTTATCTTTTGCATCTTCAATTTGTTCTGTATAAAATTGACGCAGCGCATTTTTACTCATAAATGTTCCGTCCAGAATTTCACCGTCCAAAGATTTAAGATTATCTTTTAAAATTTGAGTATTCCCGCTTATATCTTCTAAAATAATTTTAAAATCAATTCCCTTCTCAGTAACAATTGATTTTTCATTACCGTAAAAATCACCTTCTTTCATATAAGCAACATGGGTTTTAGAATTTTCGCCCCAAGGTTTCATCATTTTATGAGGATTTTTCATGGCAAATTTCTTTACTGATGCAGCAGCTCTTCTGTCAGAATTACCTTGACGAAGAACCGGATTTACGGCACTTCCGAGAAGTTTTGCAAATCTTTGAACCAATTGTTTTTCTGCTTCTGTTTCAACTTCTTCAGGATAATTAGGAATATCGTAACCCTTTGATTGTAATTCCTTTATTGCATCTTTTAATTGTGGTATTGAAGCACTGATATTAGGAAGTTTAATAATATTTGTTTCAGGTTTTTGTGTCATCTCACCAAGTTCGGCAAGATCATCCGTAATTTTTTGTTCTTCACTTAATTTCTCCGGAAAAGCGGAAATAATACGTGCAGCTAAAGAAATATCTTTGGTTTCCACGATAACACCGGCTGCTTTTGTAAAAGCATTAACAATAGGCAATAGTGAATACGATGCCAATGCAGGAGCTTCATCGGTATGAGTCCATGTAATTTTTGAAATTTGATCTGTCATTTTATGTATAATTAATTAGTTAAATATTCAAATTAAAAAAGATTCAACAAACCATAAAAACGGTTTTTTGTTTTTTTTGCGAAAATAAATAAATAAAATCCAAATGAAGATAGATTCAGTATTTTTTAGTAATCCAAATCAAAATCATTTTTTAATTTCTCAAGATTCGGATTTTTTTTAAGCAGATATTGATATTTATCTCGGTCGGTATAAAGATATTCTCCGGAATCACCAGATTTTTTTTCCGAGATTTTAAAACTGATTTCAAGTTGAGAAATGCCTGTTTTTTCTCTGAGAAAACTAATAATACGACTTTTAATTTTCAAGAGATTCAGCTCCAACGATTTATTCATTACAGATAATTCCGCATGAGATTCATCCAGCATTATGAGTTTTTCGGATTTTAACGCATTATAAAGTCTGGGTTGCTTATTAAATTTTTCAAGCAATTTTTTCCATGCATCCTCAATACTGCATTTCTCAGCAGTTTCAGTATTTTTAGGATTTTTTTTATCTCCTTCAGAAGTTATACTTTTTTTTTCTTCTCGATTATTTACAGCTCCGTTAATAGAAATTCGTGATTTACGTTGAAAAATCTTTACCGGTTCTTTTTTAATTTGCTTTTCCGGTTCTTTTTTATATTCTTCTTTCGGTTCTTTTGAAATTGATGTCGTATTTTCTTTATCAGAAGTATTCGAAATCAGTTGTTTAGTTTTTTTTTTTGCTTCTTCTGTTATTTCACACATTTTCATTAAAGCCAATTCCACTTGCAAACGTTTATTTTTACTTACTTTATATGCTAAATCTGTTTGATTTGAAACATCTAAAGCTTTAAGTAAGAAATAAATATCTGTTTTTTGAGCTTGTTGTAAATATTTTTGTTTAATATTTGAACCTACTTCGAGCAATTCAACGGTTGCAGAATCTTTACAAACCATTAAATCTCTGAAATGAGAACTTAAACCGCTTATAAAATGATGTCCGTCAAAACCGTTATTCAATATTTCGTTAAAAATCAATAAGGATTCCGAGA
>JAOZQB010000229.1 GCA_029932445.1 Bacteroidales bacterium
TCTTTCACATCTGAAGCAATCACCCCTAATCCCTCTGAGTAGCTAGCTCCAAATAGTAATGTTGCTAGTAGAGATAAGCTCATTATCGATTTTGTCATTCTAATTATCCTTTTCATAAATTAAAAAATTTTAGTGCAACTTCGTTAGCAAAGTGTTAGCGGCTTAAGATTTAAAAAGAAACTTGTACCTTGTCCTATTTCGCTTTGAAGAGTTATCTCAATACCAAGTTCCTCACAAAGTTTTTTTACGATGTGCAGTCCTATACCTATTCCTCTCTCTTGCTCTTTATAAAATCTTTCAAATACTTTAGAAGGGTTTTTTATACCCTTTCCTGTATCTTCAATATATAAAACACTATTTTGCATTCTTAAAATATCCTTTTGACTTGTTTGATGGTAGGCGTTTAACCAATTGGTATATTTAATGTCATCAGTAAAGGCTAATTTTCCTGATTTTGCCTGTGTTATAATATATTTTGTTTTTTTTATAACTCCTTTTATACCTTTGGTTTTGAATAAATCTACAATTTTACTGATAAGCAATCCTAGACTGCCATTTTTTTTGATAAAAAGACGTACGAAATCGAAATACTTACGCAATAGTTTCAAGAAAGTTAATTTATCCGAATTTCTCATCGGGGAATGTGCTTATTGATTTATTTGAATTTATAATCTGTTCTGAATTACTTATTGAGGTTGTTAAAAATTGAATGTTGAAAAGAAAGAACAATATAAAAAACTGAAATTCAACATTTATATTTTTCGTTTAAAAAATATATTGATGAACAAAAATAAAATAAAAAAGAGATTTGTCCATATCTAAAGACTGGTGATTTTCAACAAAATATAAAAGTCAAGTGTTATTAGATGGTTGAAGCAATAATATATTGGTTAAAGATAAAGGTGCCAATGACTACAATGGTCTATTAAACAATTGTTTAGGATAAAGTATCACCAGTAATATTTTGATTGTAAAAAGAAAAATTATTATCGTTAAAATAAATATTGTTAACTAATATTTTCGTAAAAACTTCTTCAAAATAGAAACTATTAGTTAGAGTAACAGTATCAATTAAGTCATTCAAACATATATATTTCTTAATTTTGCATAGTTGTATTTAGAGATTTTTTACTTTACTCAAGGATAACAAAGAGATGGTTTTGCAATGCTCTTAATAGAATAAAACTAATGAAAAATTGTCTAATAATGGGTTTTGGGCGCAGTGGTACCAGTTTAATGGGGGGGATTCTTCATCAGGTAGGCTATTATATGGGCGAAGAACTATACCCTCCACGTAACACTAACCCAAAAGGCTTTTTTGAGAATGCCATTATTAATGATATAAATGAACGTATCTTGTCTAAATATGATTTTGGAGTAATGCATAATGATGCGCCAACTTTTAAAAAGATATTTTCACCATATAATCCAGGTACTGGTCAACGATGGCTGACATATATAACTAAAGATGTTGATATTAATACATTGGACGAACTCAGTAAAAATGAGATTAAAAAAGCCATTTCGGTTGAAGGTTATGCATATAAAGATCCTAGATTTAATTATACTCTAGGGATTTGGAACAGGTTTGTTGATACAGATACAATTTATATTTGTGTATTCAGGCAACCTGATATTGTTGTTGAAAGTGTGATTACCGAATGCAATACTTCAGACTATTTATCTAATTTTTACATAAATAGAGAGATTGCTTTCAAACTTTGGTTTAACAGTTATTCACATCTTCTTATCAACCTAAACTCAGCATTACTCAGAAGAACTGTTTTTGTTAATTACGAACAATTACTCTCAGGTGAGGCACTGGACTTATTATCCGTAAAACTAGATGTTAATATCGATTCAAGTTTTGTTGAACCAAAATTAAATAGAAGCAAACCTGGTATTGGCATGCCTCCTGAAGTTAGTAGGCTGTATAATAAATTATGTGGTTTGGCAGGTTATATTAACAACCTCAAATAGTACAATCTTTTTTATTTTTGAAAGAAAATCATATGTTAATACTTAGTAATGGAATTCCAAAATCTGGGTCAACACTTTTTTCCTGGTTTCAAAAAGATATTCTCATGCATTCAATTCCTAAGAATGGACAAGAATTATTTGAGCAATCAGTTAATGAAAAACATATAGATGGGATAGGGCATTTTGCAGAAAACATTGAAGACAAAAGCATTCTTGAGAAACTTATTTCTATTAGTGAAGAAAATGGGCCATTTTTGGTAAAATGTCACACATCTATTACAGATGATTTAAAGGAAGCAGTAAAAAGTGGTAAGATTATAGTAACCTTAACTCATCGCGACCCCCGCGATATTTTACTATCAGTAATTGACCATGGCAAGAGAGATAAGATCACTAACAGCAGCAAGTATTTTGCTCAATTCCAAACGATAGAACAAACTATTCCATTTGTAATTGCCCAATGTAATATTGCATTAGAGTGGATTGATTCAGGTCTTGTTGAAATATTTCGTTATCAGGATCTTATTTCTAATCCGCATCATGAAATTTTGAGATTTTGTAAAATCATTAATCACAAACCTAGTATGAATAAAATCGATAAGATTGTAAAAACCTATACTACTTCTCCAACTATTGGTATGAGGCAGTATAATACGGGAAAACTATTAAGGTATAAAGAAGAAATGACTATAAAAGAAATTGAACTTTGTAACAAGGCTTTATCTTATTTTATTACTAGGTTGGGTTATCAACTCTGAGAAAAGTTTTTGTATTTTTATTCTCTTAGCATCCAGGAAAACTCAATATCAGTTAATTTATTATCTACTTCCTCAAAATTAATAAGTATATCTTTAATATCAAAAGGATTTGTTCGGACGAATGGAATTTCTACTTCATGGTTTTCAATATTCAAGAATGAGCATACTTTATCATAAGCAATCCTCACATCTGTTTGAATATCTTCTTCAAATTTAAATTCAATAAATTCTGTGTTGATTAAATAACTCCTCAAGTTGCCATAATCTTTTTTAATAATCCTAAACCAATCTATCAACGTATTTGTCCCTTTTCCTATTTTTATATTACCAATATCCATTTTAATACTATGCAGTTGTGGTTTATTACCATTTTTTAGATGATATAAGTTCGTCTGTTGGCCAACACAATGCGATATCATTCTTTTTAAATAATTCTTGCGTTCTAAAATTATAAACCGATCAAATCCAATTTCTATAAATTTATTAATCAAATCAGGTAACGAACAATTATAAACAGATAGATGTTGAGCCTCAAGAAATTTGACTTCAACAACCTGTATTTTAGATAAATCATGATTTTCCAATTCTCTAAAAGTGGTGTCAAAATCAGGAATCTCTTCACCTAATGATTTTCTCTTCAATAGTGGATTAAGAAACTCTTTCAACGATTGTATACATGGGTGTTGAAAGCATACTACTTAGCACAGTACTTCCGCATCTGCCTATATGCCAAATAACAACATTTCCTTTTTTCATATAAAAAATATTTTTCGATTCTAATAACTCTGCTGCGAGCTTGTTCATTGCACTACCACGAAAAATTATTCCCCAGTAATCCCACAAGTTTCGTATTTTCTTCTTCAAAATATGAGTTAAGATAGGCCCTTGTTTTTTCTTTAATTGGGTAATAATCAAATTTATTTTGAGGGTTTAGGCTAGCTGGTTCTTCTTTTTTTATTCCTAAAAATTCGTGAACTCGATAAAGCTCTTTTAATGGATTACCATAAAAGTCCTCGCTTTTAATAAACAGAAATTGATCTAAAGGAAAGTATTTTAACCATTTTGTTAGTTGTGTATAGTATTTCCCTCTTGCCATATATGACAAGCGTTGATGATTAATACTTTTATACTCAGGATCGGCTATTAACTTTTTAGTTTCTTCAAATATTCTTGTGTGCTCTGATTCTATTCCTTCTTCAAATGTAAGCAAAGGATCTGCTTTTTGCCTGTTTTGCTTCATATAATGAGAATATGCTCTGTCGACTGGATTTCTGAGTAGAACAATTAAACGTGTTTTAGGACAATCATTGTATACTCTTTGTGCAGCATGTGGGTGAAACAAATAATATGGTGATGCCTCACCTGTTTTCTTGTTCATGCTATCTGTTTTTTTGGGAAAATGACTTCTATACCAATTTATTCCCTTATCATAATTATTATCAAAAAAGTGTATTTCTTTTGTATCTGGCAGTCTTAGTTGGGAATGCTGACTTAAATAGTAAAACAAAGAAGATGTTCCGCCTCTTTGAGCCCCAATTATAATAAAGTCGGGTAACCTCCGATGGTGAGATTCCGCATGCTCGCTCATATTATTGTAACTTTTTGTTTCGTATTCTTATTATTGAAATAT
>JAOZQB010000052.1 GCA_029932445.1 Bacteroidales bacterium
CATAAACTTTTGACTTTCAACTTTATAAACTTTTAACTCCACATTATTTATGAACGGCGAATCCCTCACGAAAGTAATAATGTGGGTTAATACGCTTTTGCAAAAAGTACGCGTCTTTTAGAAGGTTTACCGGATATCATACATTTTCCTTCTTCTTCGGGAGAATCAAAAGGAATATTACGAATGGTCGCTTTAGTTTCCTGTTGAATTTTTTCTTCTGTTTCCGGTGTGCCGTCCCAATGTGCCATCACAAAACCGTTCTTATTTTCAATAATATCTTTAAATTCTTCGTAGGTATCTGCTTTGTATATATTAGCTTCTCGGAATTTTAATGCTTTATCATAAATTTTGTCTTGAATTTCTCTTAGCAAATTCTCAATAACAGTCTCAATTCCGTCTATATCATATATTTTTTTCTCCAAAGTATCACGACGAGCCAATTCAATAGTTCCGTTATCAATATCTCTTTGTCCGATTGCCAAACGCACGGGAACTCCTTTTAATTCGTATTCGGCAAATTTATGACCGGGACGATACGTTGTTCGATCGTCAAATTTAAATGAAATATTTTTAGCTTTCAGTTTATCAGTTATTTCTGAAACTTTGTTTTTTATAAGATTTAATTGTTCGTCATTTTTATATATCGGAACAATAACAACATGTATCGGAGCTAATTTCGGCGGTAAAACCAAACCTTTGTCATCAGAATGAGCCATAACCAATGCACCCATCAAACGCGTAGAAACACCCCATGACGATGCCCAAACAAATTCTTCTTTGCTTTCTTTACTCGTAAATTTCACATCAAAAGCTTTAGCAAAATTTTGACCGAGAAAATGCGATGTTCCGGCTTGTAATGCTTTTCCGTCTTGCATCATTGCTTCAATACTCAAAGTATCCAAGGCACCGGCAAATCGTTCACTTTCAGTTTTTGAACCTTTAATAACCGGCATTGCCATCCATTTTTCTGCAAATTCTGCATACACATCAAGCATTTGACGTGTTTCGGCAATCGCTTCTTCTGAAGTTGCATGTGCCGTATGTCCTTCTTGCCAAAGAAATTCTGAAGTTCTTAAGAATAAACGCGTTCGCATTTCCCAACGTACTACATTAGCCCATTGATTTATTAAAATCGGTAAATCACGATATGAATGAATCCATTTTTTATAAGTACTCCATATAATTGTTTCCGAAGTCGGTCTTACAATCAACTCTTCTTCAAGTTTTGCATTTTCGTCAACTACAATATCCCCGTTTTCAGTCGTTTTTAAACGATAATGTGTAACAACGGCACATTCTTTTGCAAATCCGTCAACATGGCTGGCTTCTTTTGTAAAATATGATTTAGGAATAAAAAGCGGGAAATAAGCATTTTCATGTCCGGTTTCTTTAAACATTTTATCCAATTGAGCTTGCATTTTTTCCCAAATTGCAAATCCGTACGGTTTAATTACCATGCTTCCGCGAACTCCGGAATTTTCAGCTAAATCGGCTTTAATCACAATATCATTATACCATTGTGAATAATTTTCTTCCCTTGATGTAATTCCTTTTGACATTTATTTATTTTTTTAATTGATTTGCAAAAATAGAATTTTTTAATTTATAAAAAATAAGAATGTTTACATTAACTTTTTAAAACAACTTTGGCAAAGTTTATAACTTTGCCAAAGTAATTCACTTATCATTTATTCTCTATTTCATCAATAATTTTTCTCCTGTATCTTTTACAATTCGTCTGTAAAAATCTTGACTGTAACCGGGTTGAGAAAGATGCGGATTTAAATGACCGGGATTTGGTGTTTTAACATTTCCGTCCATATATTTCATAAACAAATAATGATAAAAATCTTTCCACTGATAAACCAAATTATTAGCATTACTTACCGAAAAATCCGTAACAAAATCAACAGCCGATTTTTTATCGGTTTTATATAAAATTTCAGCTCCGGCATCAATTGCTTTTACTTTATTTTGAAACGATTTTTCCAAATCATGTTGCTTCTTATCTATCTCAGGATGAATTCGATTGTATGCCAAGTAAGCAAAATTTGATACCTGATTAAAAGTCCAAAATGCAGAATTATCCGACCATTCCATCATTTTTCCGTTACCGACTGCATAAGTTTGGGGAACACGTGTTGAAGAACTGTAAACAGGAGTAAAAACCGTACTCGCTGCATCATCAACACCGAACCAAATAATACCGCCAATCCCTTCAGGTAACCAACTTCTTGATTGAGCCACAAAAGTGAAACCGGTTTGTTGGGTTGCCGTTGCTCTTTCGTTACAAAATTCAAGCGTATCCGTTTTATATTTTTTAAATAATTTATTCATTTCTTTACTGCCGTCACTTGTAACATCCCATGTTAAATGTCTCCATCTGTATGGTAATTCAAAAGGTCCGGCACCAACATCTTTTCGCATATCCAAAGGTGTTCCTTCCAGGTGGTCACGAAGGAAATCAAACATATTTTGCAATGTTACTTTTTTATCCGGTTTAATCCAAAGAGGCATTCTGTTTGTTGCATATCCGTTGGGGTTTTTTCTGCCGTCAGCAAATGATTTTGCATGTTCGATATTGCCTTTTGCATAATTAAAATATTTTGCCATATCGCTTTTTACGTCTTTAAACATTGACCAAACACGCATTTCACAAAAACGTGCTGCTCCGAAATCTACCGGGGCATAAGTATCAGAGAAACTAAAATCTTTATCCTCTCCGACATACCATCCTTTTTCTCTTG
Source organism: Bacteroidales bacterium (assembly GCA_029932445.1). Taxonomy (GTDB): domain Bacteria; phylum Bacteroidota; class Bacteroidia; order Bacteroidales; family JAADGE01; genus JAADGE01. Next base: position 2,748 of record JAOZQB010000052.1, read on the forward strand.
CAAAAGAAACAACATCTTCAGAATACATACAATTTTCAGAATCATTCAACGGGAAAGTCATAATACGAGCTTGATTTGCATGTCCGCTGATGTATCCGTCAGGAATTTTTCGAGCCACCCAAACAGCACCTTTTTCTCCTTGTCCCTTTCCTATCATTTCAAAAATCCAAGCTTCATTTTTATCTGAAACAGAGAATGTTTCACCTTCACTGTAATAGCCGTATTTGTTTGCTAAATCAGTCATTACTTTTATGGCTTCGCGAGCTGTTTTTGAGCGTTGTAAAGCAATATAAATTAAACTTCCGTAATCCATAATTGCCCCTTTTTGATGATGCAATTCATGACGTCCGCCATATGTTGTTTCTCCGATTGCTACTTGATATTCATTCATATTTCCCGTAACATTATAAGTATGTGCAACTTGAGGTATTTGTCCGAGATATTCGCCGGTATCCCATTCGTAAACATCAAGCATTGCACCTGCAGGCCAATCGGTTGCCGGCCAATAATACAATTCTCCGTATAACAAGTGAGAATCAGCATTATAACTAATCATTACCGAACCGTCAACGGAAGCACCTTTGGTTATTAAAAAATTCGTACAAGCATCCGATTCAGAAAAAAACAGGAATAATATACTTATTAATAGTATTGCAAATAATTTCTTCATAATTAAAATTTATTAAATTTATAGTTTAAACAAAAACGAAACAAAAATAAAAGAATTAACATAAAATTCACTACTTTTGTTCAAATAAAACTTAAAATTATGACCAATAACAAAGAAGACGTTATTCTGGAAACCATTAAAAATAAATCCATTTTTAAACAAAAGGTGTTTACAAATACCTTTAATATTTTTAAAGATTTACAAGTTTTATTATCTGATTTAGAAAAAAAATATAACAGCAAACTGAAAGGTTCTGTTACGGAAGCTCCTTTCAAATTTAAAAATGTCAGTAATTTTCAAAGTGAATTAAAAATTGCCGGTGATATTTTAGTGTTTCAGATGCATTCTAATGTTTTTGAATTTGATCGTGATCACGGTGTTTGGAAAATTTCTTATGTTCAGAATAATGATATGGTTACTTATTCGGGTATTATTAATATTTACAATTTTCTTGCTGACTCATTTAAATATAACAGAACAAATGACCTCGGTTATCTCATAGGTCGTATTTTTATAAACAAAGACATGCATTATTTTGTTGAGGGTAAACGTCAAATGGGTTATCTCTATAATGATTTCGGGAACAGTATTATTGATAAAAACAGTTTAAAAGAAATTGTTGATACGGCAATTGCTTATTCTTTGGATTTTGATTTATTGGTTCCTCCGTACGAAAATATGAAAGTTATTACCGTAGAGCAAATTCAGGAAAAAAGAAATCGTAGTCCGTTACAAACAGGAAAACGTCTCGGTTTCGGATTTCGTTCCGATGATGTTCACGGTGAAGAGCCGGTTTATACAGGCGGATAGTTATTGTGATAATTAATTGAAATAATGAATATCAATCATTCAATTTTATCAATTTTCCGGAGGATAAGCTGTCATTTACAATGATTTTTGAAGGGTTTCCGGTATAATAAACATTACCCGAACTTCTGATTGTACAATTTAATTCTTTATTAACATTAATATAAATATCTGCTTTTGAGTTGTTATCTGTAAATGCATAATTTGTTTCTAATTTTGAAGCATCCACTGAAAAAAGACTCGCATTCCATAACTTTAAAAATTCAGAATTACCTTTTAAATACATCTTCCCCCCGTTTAAATGTGTATTCCAAAAATAAAAAACTCTGCAATTAACATCTAAATTTGCTTCACAAAATTTTGTATTTACAATTACTCCTATTTCATTATCATTTAATAATGTATTATCCGAAATTAATTTTGCAGGATAATTAATACGAGCTAAACTTAAATTTTTTACATGCAAATCAATTCTGACATTATTTTTCTTAGGTTTTGTAAATTTGCAGGAATAACTGTTATCTAAAACCAAACAATTATTTCGTATTTCATAAGATACGGCATCGGCATATTTCTTATAAGCAAATATAATCATTTCATTAACAGTATCTTGTATAAAATGAATTTCAAAATCATTATTTACCACAAGTGTATCAAAATCATTTAAGGGGTATTCATAATTTACCTTCTCTCCTGCACTACTGATACAATCAATTGTTTTTTGACAAGCCGTAAGGAACAAACTGACAAAGATTATATAAAAAAGTTTCTTCATTATTTAATCAATTTCTGTAATAACCGATACCGATTTCTGCAACATCTAAAATCCATAAATTCGTTTTCATTGCCATATTTGCAAAAAAATGTTTTGAAAATTTGTAACGAATAATTCCTCTGTTATACATTATGTGATTACTCAAATGATCAATAAAACCGACATAAACCCCTTCCTGTATTATCAAAGATAATTTGCCTACAATTAATTCTTGAGAAAGATGAAAACCCGATTTTAATTTATAAATTTCTTTAACTTCAGAAATTTCGGCACGTTGCATTTCATCCGGTATTGAAGCATCATAAAAAATATCTGCACCGCAACCTACTCCTACTTTGTATCCGAAAATTCGTTTATATTCTCCTGATAATGAACCTGCAAAATATGACTGTTCTGCAAATCTTCGAGTATGTTTTCCGCCGCCGGCAATAATAAAAACAAATTCATTTTTTTTATCAAAATTCGGAATAATATCTTTTTTTCTTTCTGTTTTATACGTCAGATAATAATCAGCTCCGGTATAAAATGTCCAAAAATTTAAACCCAAATTCGGTTCTGCCAAATTTGCATTTGAAAAATGCCCGAAAGCCGTTCCGGAGGAAACTGAAAATTTATTATTAATTTTGTAGGTTAAATCAAGTGCCGTTCTAAACCATATATTAAAATGAGATGCAATAGCAATATTATAATAATTATTCTGTAAATCAAATTTTTTTGTAGCATAAGAAGGACCTGCTCCAACTCGAATTGAAAATAAAAATCTGTTATTTTCAATCACAGGAAAAGAAATAAACGGATATATTGTATTAATTTTTCCGAAAACAGTATCATTTCCTAAACTTCCGTGATAAAATGAGATGCCTACAGAAGGATGATGATATACTTGTTCCCATATTTTATTTCCTTTTAAATCTTTAGTTATTTCAAAATCAAATGCTCTGATTGCATTATTAGTAAAATAATTAAAAAAATTATATTCCGTCAATAAAAAGCCGTAATGATATTTTGCTTTCAGATGCAAATCGGAAAATTTATTTTTTTGAGCATTCACAAATTGTAACAAAGCCAAAAAGAATAACACAAAAAAAAATTTTAATTTAATACTCATTACTTCCAATCTAATAAACGCTGTTCGCCGGTTAGTTTTCGAATATCCGTTACATCCTGACTGACTTCAATGGTTCCTTTATAGTTTCCGTCCGAATCATGTAAAGCATAATAATCGATTAAAATAAAATGTGCTTTCATTTGTATCCAAAATCGAGCGTTATCTTTTTCTCCGGTTTTAAAAGCATCTAAAATCTGTTCAACAATGTGAACGCTTTCATGCGGATGACAATTTTGAACCGTTCTTCCGATAATAGCTTTTGAGCGGGTAAAAAAACGATGTTTCGGATTTGAAAAAAATCTGACAACATCATTTTCATCAACATAAGTAATATCAACAGGAAGATTGTTTATCAGTAAAATAATTTGTTCCGGTAATAATTTTCCGGTTTCCAAATCGACAAATAAATCTCCGAGAGCGGAATAATCATTTTTGATTTCATTTATTCGATTTTCATTTAACTGTTTTTCAGGGGATTGAATAAACGAAAATCCGATTTCAAAACTTTGCAAAAGCATTTCTTCAAAGTCATTTTCTTGCAATATCTCAAGAGCAACCGGAAACAAAATATATTCTTCTCGAAAAATAACCGGAACCACTGCAAAGAAAAAACGTCCGATTAAATCATTCAATTCATGCAAATCCGGATTTTTATTATCTGAAATTGTAATAATTTCTTTAAGAGTATCTCTGTATTCATCATGAAAAGCCCACATTACTTTAAGACAATAATGCCTGTCATCACTTTTTTCAATATAAGGAAAAAGAATATTTTCTTTTTTGGAATAATGTTTTTCATATTCCGAAAAGTCAACAAATAAATCATGCAGTTCATTTGCAAATTTTTCCGATATATTTTTTTCTTTATTTATTAATTTTAAAATATCTTTAATTTTTTGCAAACGAATTTTAGCTTCTCGATTCTCTTCTTCCAAATAATATAAAAATGTGTTTTTTGCCGGTATTTTTTTATTGTATTTTTTTAACGGTTCAAAGAAAATATTGAGGATTTTACCGACTTGTTGTTTTACCTGATAAACCGAAAAATCTTTTTTCGTTAATTCGTGAACAAGATAAAATACATCAGCAGGTGTTAAATTATCTATGGCATCTTGATATTTTTCAATAAATTCTTTTCGTTTTCCGCCGTTAAAAATACCGACAGAAAAAGCGTATAATTCATCTCTTCTGAGAGAAACATTATTTATAAATTCAGACATTTTAAACTATTTTAAGCCCAAAAGTAACAATTTCAATTTTGAGCAGACAATTTTTATAAAAAATATTGCAAAAACTTTCATTATTGCTAATTTTGCAAAAAAAATGATGCAAATTGCTGACAATATAAAAAAAATTAAAGCCGAATTACCTGAAAGAGTTAAACTTGTTGCTGTTTCAAAAACGAAACCGAATGAAGATATTATGCAGGCATATAATGCCGGGCATCAGATTTTCGGTGAAAATAAAGTTCAGGATTTGCTTAAAAAATATGAAGAACTTCCCAAAGATATTGAATGGCATTTTATCGGACATTTGCAAAGCAATAAGGTAAAATACATTGCTCCGTTTGTTGATTTAATACATGCTGTTGACAGTTTAAAGTTATTGAAAACCATTGATAAAGAAGGGGCTAAAAATAACAGAAAAATAAATTGTTTATTACAGATGCACATTGCCGAAGAAGAAACAAAATTTGGTCTTTCTTTTGAAGAAATTATTGAAATTCTAAATTCAGAAACATATAAGGAGTTAAAATTTGCAAGAATTACCGGATTAATGGGAATGGCAACAAATACAAAAAATGAAAAACAAATACATAAAGAATTTTCTTACTTGAAATCATGTTTTGATAAACTAAAAACCGATTTTTTCAATGAAGACAGTAAATTTGTAATTTTATCATCGGGAATGTCGGGAGATTTTAAAATTGCTGTTGAAGAAGGTTCAAATATGGTTCGAATCGGCAGTTTAATTTTCGGGGCAAGGAATTATTAACAAGAACCTGTAAAATTATTGAAATGTAATGAATGATTTATTCCAAAGAATTCAATAAGTCCAAAGCTTGATTTTGATATTTTCCGTTTTTAACGATTATTTTATTTAAAACAACCTTTGCGTCCGTATTTTTTCCGAGTTTAATCAATGATTTTACTTTATACCATTCGGCATCATCAACATAAGTATTTATACTTTCATTAATTAATTTATCGAATTGCGCTATTGCTTTTGAATATTTTTTCAATTTATAGTAGGAAAAACCGTATTTATAACGAATCTCTAAATCAGTCGGCTTATATCTTAAGTAATCCGAAAAATCTTTCAACGCTTCTTCATAAATTTTCATTTCATAAGATAACATACCGCTTTCACGCATACTTTTATACTTTTCAAATTCTTTTGTATCAACTGTTTTATTATTATGATTTCCGCCTCTTGTTGTCATAAAAGAGATATCCTCAGCCGGTTGCACACTTTCAGATGAAACAGTCTCACTTTTTCGATATTTTGAAACAGAAGATTTGTCATTAGAAACAGCTTTTTCTTTTGAGAGAGAATTTAAATTTATATGATTCTTAATTGCACTGCTTTTTTTATCTGAAGAAACGTCTGTGTTAATAAGATCAATAGTTTCATTTTCTGTATCAATTTCTTCTTCCCGGATATTTTCATCAGTAACTTTTTGATTGCCTTTAACGGTTTCATCATTTATTATGCTTCCCGAAACAGCATTATTATTATCGAATTCCTCTGTTTCCGTACGACTTGAATTATCATCATTAACGGATTCTTTTTCATTTTTGGACGATTCAATATTTTTCTCCGATACGTTTCGGTCTTGTTCTTTCTTATTACCGGTTTCACGAATGCCTGAATCTTCTTTTAAAGCTTGATCAACAGCAGGAATTTCTGCTAAATCTTTACCGACATTATTCATATAGAAATTAATAATAAATCCGGCGCCCAATAATAAAATAAATGAAGCAGCAATAGAAAAAATCCGTTTATTTATTTTTTTTCGAGAAGATTGTATAGGAATAATTTTCGTTTCGGATATCTTTTTATCTGCTTGTTTATGAAGTTCAGAAATAATTATCGGTAAGCTATTTTTGTCTTTTAGTAAAGTATAACCGTCAATTTCATCGCTGCACATCGGACAATCGGCAAGATGTAATTCAACTCTGCGAATTTCCTTCTCATTTAATGTTCCGGAAACATATTGTTCAATCTCATGAGCCGTGAGACAAGAACTGTGATTAAATATGTGTTTTATTTCCGGTGTCATGAGAGCAGTTGTATAAAAATTAAAAATAAAGCACTGATTCCTTCTTTTGTTAAAATGTTTTTCAAATTTCTTTTTCCGTTTTGAATATAACTTTTAACTTTTTTCTCCGAATAACTTGTTAATTGCGCAATTTCGGAGTATGATTTTCCTTCAAAATAGAATAAACCGACACATTTTTTTTGTTCTTTATTAAGCTGATTTACCGCATTTTGAACTGTATTTGCCTGAAATTCTTTAACTTCATTTTCTTTTAGATGCAAGTTAAAGTCATTTTCCATAAAATTTTCATTATCTTTTTTGTATTCTTGATTTTTTTTCAAATCAGATTGTTGTTTTCGTAAATTCATCAAGCAATGATTGCGAGTGACCATATAAAGCCAAGATTTTAAATTCTCAACATTATGATTTAATAAATCCTTAAACAATTTTTCAAAAATTTGCATAGCAGCATCTTTTGCATCATCTTCATTTTTCAGATATTTTAATGACACAAGAAATACAAATTGAGTGTAACGATTAAACAATTCACCGACAATTTCTTTATCAAAATTCTCTTTGTAAAGAATAATCAACTCATTATCTGATATTTGCTTATAGTTATTCAAGTTTTACTTCAAAAAATTATTATGACAAATTTAGAAATTTTTGCTTAATACCGAACATTTAATGTATTTTTGTTCACTATTTTACACAAAAATATTCAAACTGATGATAAAGAATTATTTATCACTCGTAAAATTCAGTCATACCGTATTTGCCATGCCTTTTGCTTTAATCGGGTTTTTCTTGGCTTTAAAAATATCACATAAAGAAATTATTTCATCCGAAAATTTACAACTTTTAGTTTTGGTTGTTTTAGACATGATTTTTGCCCGAAATGCGGCAATGGGTTTTAACCGTTGGCTTGACAGAATAATTGATAAAAAAAATCCGCGAACGGCTGTCAGAGAAATCCCTTCGGGTATTATAAAATCAAAATATGCACTTTGGTTTGTAATAATCAATTCTGTATTGTTTCTGATAACAACTTGGTTTATGAATCAACTTGTTTTTATACTTGCTCCCGTTGCTTTAGCGGTTGTTTTAGGATACAGCTATACAAAACGATTTACATGGCTTTGCCACTTTATTTTAGGATTGGGATTATCACTTGCTCCGGTTGGTTCATACTTGGCCGTTACGGGTTCATTCTCATTATTGCCGATACTCTTCTCTTTGACGGTTCTGTTATGGACAGCAGGATTTGATATTATTTACGCTTTACAAGATGAAGAATTTGATAAACAAAATAATTTAAAATCTATTCCGACCTTAATCGGCAAAAAAAATGCACTTCGCTTATCAAGTTTTGCTCATTTACTTACTGCCGGCTTTATTATATGGGCAGGAATTGTCGGTGCTGATTTTCTGGGGCTTTGGTATTGGGCAGGAGCTTTCTTTTTCAGTTCTTCATTGATTTACCAACACATCATTATCAAACCGGATGATTTAAGTAAAGTAAACTTGGCATTTTTTACGACAAACGGTATTGCAAGCATTGTGTTTGCCGTTTTTACTTTGGTGAGTTTATATGTTTAAAAAAAAGGTTCCCAAAAAGGAACCCTTCTTTATTAATAATGAAAAAGGAACTATTTTTTTGCTAAATATTCAGCAATTCCTTCCTGAGTTGCCACTAAAGCTTTTTCTCCCTCGTGCCAATCTGCCGGACAAACTTCACCGTGTTTTTCAAAATATTGTAAAGCATCAATCATTCTTAAAGTTTCGGTAATGCTTCTTCCCAAAGGCATATTATTTACGACTTGGTGTTGAACAATTCCTTCTTTATCAATTAAAAATAAACCTCTGTATGCCATCGGTGTTCCTTTAAAAACCATTTTATAATCATCAGAACCTTCTTCATATTCATATTCTCCTGCAAGAACATCATAATCCATAGAAATTGATTTTGATTGATCGGCAACTAAAGGATATTTAACACCTTTAATACCGCCGTCATTTAATTCGGTTTGTAACCATTTCCAATGTGAGAATTGTGAATCGGTTGAAACTCCGATAATTTGAACATCTCTTTTATCAAATTCATTCATTTTATCTTGGAAAGCTAAAATTTCCGTCGGGCATACAAATGTGAAATCTGCCGGATAGAAAAATAATACTACATATTTTTTTCCGATGTAATCTTCTGATTTGAATGCGTCAATCATTTCACCGCCGTTTGAAACTGCGGGAGCTGTGAATAAAGGAGCTTTTTTTCCTGTTAATACTGCCATTTTTTATAATTTTTTATTGTTAAAAATTTAATTTAATATTTTCGGATGCAAAGATACGAAATTAATCTTATTTAGACAAATTATAAATAATAATTTTTATAAAAATCAAATATTCGTAAGTTATTTGATGAATATATTTATTAACAGCAATGTAAACAGAATTTTATTTCACACTCAGTTAAATTATTCATCTGATAACTTTTAAACTGAGTTGCAAAATTGCTGATTATCCTTAATTTTGCATAAAAAAATGCTGCAACAAAAAAATGCCTTATTTTCGATTGCCTATTTCCCGCCAGTTCATTATTTTTCAGAATTGTTTAATACTAAGGAAGTTATCATTGAACAGCATGAAAATTATTCAAAACAATCTTACCGAAATCGTTGTGAAATTTTATCCTCCGGCGGCAAACAAACTTTAAGCATCCCGATAATAAAAAAATCCGGAGAGAAACAATTGATAACTGACGTAAAAATTGATTATAAAAACAATTGGCAGGCATTGCATTTTAGAAGTTTGCAAACGGCTTATTTCTCCTCCCCTTTTTATGAATTTTATATTGATGCATTCAGACCTTTCTTTGAAAAAAAATACCCGTTTTTATTTGACCTTAACATTGAAGTAATTAAAACATTACTGTCTGAACTTCAAATTGAAAAAGAACTGAAGTTTACCGAGAATTTTCAAAAAGACTATCCTTATAAAGATTTAAGAACCGATATTCATCCGAAAAAAAATTATACAACAATAAATCCCGATTACAAACCAAAACCTTATACTCAAGTATTTTCGGATAAATTTGCTTTTGTGCCGAATTTATCGATTTTAGATTTATTATTTAATGAGGGTCCGGAAGCTTTGAGTTTTTTTTAAGAAACGGTTTGAATAATGCCCGTTTAATCGGCTTTTTTTGTTATATGGAGTTTTTAATCATCTGTAATTAGTAATTTCCTTATTTTCTTTCTGTTATTTTCTAAATAAAATTTGAGAAAATATAATCCGCTTTTCAAATTAGTACTATTTAATATTAGATCTTTTTTATAAATGCTTTTTCTGGAGATTAATTTTCCTTGAGATGAATAAACTTCCAAAAATTGAATTACATTTTTTGACCGTATAGCAACCTCATTGCTTGCCGGATTGGGAAATAACCGGATATCATTAACTTTTAATAATTCAACCGAACCTCCGAGAGACCTAACAAATAATCTAATATCATCTATTAACCAGCCTTCTTTATTTGTATTTTCATCATCACTAATAAAATTAAACCGTACTATCATTGTATCAGAAACACTCTTTTCTCCTTTTACTACACATACTTCCCAAAGAAAAGCTGCTGTATTCCAACCATCAGATCTCCCCGAAAAACCATACTGACCTTGAGTTAAGGTATCTAAAAAACCATAAAGTCCGTTTTCGTTAGGAGAAGGAAAAGTGCAAAGAATTAAATCACCGTAATAGACCTGATCAATATATTCAATTATGTTATACCAACTTGATCCATTGTCAAATGATACAGTTATAAAACCACCATCTTTTAAAGTGTCTGTATCAAATTTGTGCTTAAAAGACAGACCCCAGGAATTATATTGATGATAATAAAAAGGAAATTGACCAAAATCAAAAATTAAATCAAAATATGAAACATTATTTATTGGATAGAAGTCATTTGTATCAGTCATGATAGCTTTATCAAATGTGTATGCAGAGTCAAGAAAATATTGGGATGGAGTGCCTATTTCCCAAATATTTTGTGCAGAGGTATCTATGCTTAAATAATTACACAGATTTTCAAATATAATTGTGTCAATATAAGTAGTATCCCCAGGTGTCTTATTTTGAGAAAAACCATTAATTGTAAAAAAGATTGATATTGCCCAAATTGTTCTCTTCATATTTATTCCTTTATTCCATATAACGTTGGGATATGTGTGTTTGGGATTTAAAAAGATAAAACTTTCAATAACCCAAAGAACAAAATATTTGGATTTTACCTTATCAACTATTTTTTAAAGCAAAATTCAGATATTTTGTGGGGTTTATTAAAAATTGTGCTCTTTCAATTTGCTTATTTGCCCAAATGCACTATAAATATTGTTAAGTTCTTTTTTTAATTATTCAATATCTCTTCAACTTTTCTTTTTAGTTGTTCTCTGTTTGGAAGATAAAGTTGGTATTTTGAAACAAATAAGTTGCTTTTGAGGTTATACATTGCATATTCAACCATTACTTCATCATTTTCTCTCGTTAATAAAATTCCAATTGGAGCATTATCTGTTTTTTCATTTTCTTCTTTCGCGAAATAACCAAGATACATATTCATTTGTCCAATATCATGATGTTTTACGTCAGGTAATTTCAAGTCAATCAGGACATAACATTTTAGCTTGATATGATAAAAAACCAAATCAACAAAAAAATGTCTGTTATTGAGAGTTATTCTGTATTGTCTGCCAACAAAGGCAAAGCCTTTTCCAAGTTCTAATAAAAATTTTTGCAAATTATTTATTATGCTTTGTTCTAATTCGCTTTCTGTGTATCTGTGGTCTTCCGGTAATCCAAGAAATTCAAGTACTTGTGTTTTGATAATATCATTGTTTTTTTCAATTACTTGTCCTTTTTTTGACAATTCTAAAATCTCTTTTTTGTCTTTTACTCCTGCAATTCGGAGAAACAATGATGTTGCTTTTTGTCTTCTTAATTCACGTATTGACCAATTTTCTTTACTTGATTGTTTCTCATAAAAATTGCGTTCTAAATCATCATCTATTTTTAATAGTTCGTAATAATGAGACCAACTTAAATTGTCTGAAAGTAAGTTTGTTGTCGGATATTTTATGTAAAATTGACGCATCATAAAAATATTACTCTTGCTAAATCCTTTTCCGTAACGAATTTTTAAATCTTTTGAGATTTGCAACAATAATTTCTTTCCGTATTCAGCTTTAATTTTCCCCTTTTGTTCATATTCAACAATATATTTCCCTGTAATCCAGTGGCTTTTTATTAATTCAGAATTTATGGCTTTATGGGCTTTTTCTCTTGCTTCTGTTATGACAATACCAATATTCTCAATGAGTTGATTATAGCTGTTTTCTTGTTTTAATTCGTGCATATAAAAATCAATTTTGAATATTCCTGACAGTGTCAGGAATATTGTATTGCAATGAAAATGTGGGATTTATATTATCTCCTTAAATTTTAAAAAATAGAAGAACCCAAATTTAGTCATTTTCATCATATTGTAATGCAGATTTTAAAATTTCATTTGAGTATTTATAAATATGTTCAATTTTATAAATCGGATACCTGTTTTCATTTTTTCCTTCATCAATAATACTCAAATATTTCTGTTTTGTATCAAATCTAAATCTGCAAATTGGCTGTCTGTTATTATCGTCTAATAAAATTCCGAAATATGATTTTGTATCACGATATGCAATTCGTTCTTTATCAAAATTATCTTTTAGAATATCTAAAACTATTTCAAAACCATTCATTTCTTCTTGTGTTGTAACAATACCACGCTCTTCATCTTCAAATAGTATTATTTCATGGGGATGCAAATTCGAAATGTCTGTTTTTGGAACAATGTCAATTTGCTTTTCTTCTTCTTTTGTTAATGCTGATTTTAAACGTTCGTTTATTGTGTCATTTATTCTGTGATTAAGTGCTTTTTTGACAATTTTTTGAAATTGAAGAATAACTTTTTCTGTTAATCTGCCCGAATATATCTTTCCTGCAAAAAACTTAACAAGTTCATCCGAAGGATTTTCTAATTCGTTTTTAAAAATAGTTTTTATTGCACTATAATATTTCATTTCGCCGGCAGCATCAAAAATTTTCTCTAAATCAAAAGATTTTTTTTGAAATCGACTTAACTCTGTAACAGCATTTTCTTTAATATTTTCTAAATCAAACTCTAAAAAAGGATTTTTATCCATTTTATTTGTTTCATCTATGTCTGTGTAAAATCTGTAAATTATTCCATTTGTTAAAATTCCGAATTTTGCTTTTGTAAAACTAAAATACCTTTCTAATTGAGTGTTGTGTAAATCTAAATTTTCACTCCAATGTTTACACTCAATAATTATTATTGGTTCGTTATCTTTTTTAATACAATAATCAACTTTTTCACCTTTCTTGTTACTTACATCTGCA
>JAOZQB010000230.1 GCA_029932445.1 Bacteroidales bacterium
ACAAATTTTTTATAGGACACAGATTGTTATGATTTTTATGATAAATTAAAATAGGAATAACCACTACGGTAACAAAGAATTCACGAATGACTCAAAAAATATATAGTGAACTTTGTGAAAAACTTAGTGTCCTTTGTGGTTAAATAATGTATTTCAATGAAAAGAATTATAATTTTCATATCCGGCAGAGGTTCCAATATGGAAGCAATCCTTAAAGAATGTAAAAACGGTATCCTCAGAGGAATTGCCGAAGTTGTTTTGGTGTTTTCCGATAAAGAAGAGGCAAAGGGCTTGGAAAAAGCTAAAGAATTCGATAATAAAACAGCATCGATTTCAGCAAAGGGGAAAAAACGACAAATTTTTGACCGAGAAGTTATAAATTTGCTTTCCGATTACGAATTTGATTATATCGTTTTAGCCGGCTATATGCGAATTTTATCCGATGTTTTTATAAAAGAATATACAGGTAAAATTATAAACATTCATCCGGCAGATACAAATTTTCATCAAGGTTTGCACGCTTACGAGTGGGCATTCAAAAATAAATTGAAAGAAACAAAAATAACCGTTCATTATGTTAATGAAGGTGTTGATACCGGAAAAATTATTGCTCAGGCAACGGTTGATTTACGCGGAGCTCACACTTTGGAAGAAGTTGAAAAAAGAGGATTAGCCGTTGAGCATCGATTTTATTCGGAGGTTTTGAAGGAGATTATAAGAAATAGGGACTAGCTCCTAATTCCTAGCTCCTAATTCCTAACTACTAACTACTAAAAAAAAATGGGCTTTATAAAATTTGAAGACATAATTGCATGGCAAAAAAGCAGAGAACTTGTAATAAAAATTTATAATATATTTAAAAAAAGCAAAGATTTCGGATTTAAAAACCAAATTGAAAGAGCAAGTGTTTCGGTTATGAACAATATTGCCGAAGGATTTGACAGAAGAACAAATAATGAATTCAGATATTTTCTTTATGTTTCAAAAGGTTCGGCTGCTGAGGTTCGTTCAATGTTATATTTAGCATTGGACTTGGAAAAAATCAGTAAAGAAGATTTTAACGAATTATATAATTTAACAAACGAAATTTCAAAAATATTAACCGGACTAATAAAAACAATGAACTACTAATTACTAATACCTAGTTCCTAATTACTAGTTCCTAATTACTAGTTCCTAATTACTAGTCCCTAATTACTAGTCCCTAATCCCTAATTACTAATAACTAACAACTAAAATTATGTGCGGAATAGTCGGTTTTATAGGTGAAGAAAAAATTGTTTACGATATTATGTCGGGGCTTTTAACTTTGCAACACAGAGGGCAGGACAGTGCCGGTATCGTAACATTCAAAGATACGTTTTATACCAAAAAAGGTCTCGGGCTTGTCAGTGAGGTTTTTAACGAAAAACATATCGATCGCCTTTGCGGAAATGTAGGCATCGGGCATGTACGTTACACTACACACGGAACAGGTGATATTATTAATGCTCAGCCAATTACGACAAATTATCCGTTCGGAATTTCGATGGTGCATAACGGTAATGTGACCAATTTCAAGAAAATGAATAAGGCACTTTATGAAGATTATCACGTGCTACCGACATCTTCCAACGATTTGGAAATATTACTCTACACCTTAGCTGCCGAACTCAAAAATAAAGACCTGAAAAACATCACAAACGAAGATATTTTTGATGCCGTAAAAAAAACACAGGAAAAAATTGAAGGTGCTTATGCCGTCATTTCAGTTATTGCCAACCACGGACTTCTTGCTTTTATGGATCCCGACGGCATTCGCCCGTTAATTCTCGGTAAAAAAGTTACAAAAAGCGGTGTTGTTTACGGGTTTGCTTCCGAAAGCGTAACCTTTGATCATCTCGGTTATGAAATTATCAGAAATTTGCAACCGGGTGAAATCGTTTTTATTGACAACAAACATAAAGTGCATTCAACCATAGGATATGCAAAAAAACAACATTTTTGTGTATTTGAATTCATATATTTTGCACGAGAAGATGCTGTTTTTTACAATAATAATGTAGCCGGTAAGCGTGTAAGAATGGGCGAATACATTGCCGAACAAATAAAAGAAGCCGGCTTGAAACCCGATGTCGTGATAGATGTTCCCGCATCCGGTTATTTTTCGGCATCCGGAATGGCAGAAGCATTGGGAATACCTTATCACAGAGGTTTGGTAAAAAGTAATTACATCGGCAGAAGTTTTATTGCATCAAAACAAAGCGAAAGGGAAAATATTGTTAAAAACAAACTTAATCCGATTAAAAAAGCCATCAAAGGGAAGAAAATCGTTGTTGTTGATGATTCTATTGTAAGAGGAACAACCTCAAAACGCATTGTACAACTGTTGAAAGATGCCGGAGCAAAAGAAATATATTTTGTGTCTGCAGCACCGCCCGTTATAAATCCTTGTGTTTACGGAATTGATATGTCGGCGAAAACGGAACTGATAGCTTCAAATCTTAATATTAAGGAAGTTCAAACATTTATCGGAGCCGATGCTCTTTTCTATCTGAAACCTGAAGATTTAGACACAATTTTTAAAGATATTTCGCTGTGCAAAGCATGCTTTACCGGAGAATATCCCGCCGGAAATGTTGAAGAAATGTTGCAAGATATTGAAGATGAAAAAAATCAAATGCGATTATTCTAATTATCAATTATAAATTATTAATTAATTAACAAATAAACATTAAGCATTAAGCACACAAAATAAAATATAAAAATCTGCGTCCTATAAATACTTAACATCAAACAAATGCGACACTTACTTTTCACAACCTATTTAATCTTCCTATCATTAACGATATTCGCTCAAAACAAAACAGCCTATGTCTCGGATGATTATCAAAAATACGGATTAAAACCGGGCAATGTCCCGGAAGAGCAGGAGGACGGTATCAGAACAGCCGGCGTAAAAGGCACTTACGAATGGTGGTATTTCGATGCACACTTGGAGGACGGCACTGCAATGGTCATAGTGTTTTATACCAAACCCTTTACGGAAATAAAAAAAGGATTAATTCCCTTCATTTCAATTAACATTGACCAACCCGACGGAACAAGCATTAAAAAAGCACATTACGGAAAAATTAGTGAATTTTCGGCTTCTGACAAAACCTGTAATGTTAAAATCGGTAAAAATTACTTCAAAGGAAATTTAAAAAACTACAAAATTCATTTTGAAGACGAAGAATTAATCATTGATGCTGATATTCAAAGAACAAGTGAAAGTTGGCGACCTAAAACAGGACATTTTATTTACGGAAATTCAGGAAAAGAATTTGCTTGGTTGGTACCTGTTCCGCAAGGTAAAACTCAAATAAAATATTCTTATAAAGGCAAAACTTACAGCTATGAAGGTTCATGCTATCACGACCATAACTTCGGAAATGCAAATATGGCGGATATCATTAACCATTGGTATTGGTCACGTGCGGAACTCGGTCCTTACAATGTGATAGCCGCAGAATTAATTTCCGTTAAGGAATTTGACAGCGAACCAATCATTGTTTTCAATGTTTCAAAAAACGGAAAAACCGTTGCCGATGACGGTTTAAATGTTAAATTATTCAGAACATACGGAAAAATGCAGATTGCAGGAGAACGCCCTCTCAGTGATGAATTAAAATTTATTTATAATCCTGAAAATGATAGTATTAAGTATGAATATACGCTTATCAGAGAAAAGAATTTAATGGCAATGAAAATCTTTGATGCACTTATTTCAAATAAATTGAAACGAAGTTTAGCAAAAATTATTTCAGGTCTTGACCCTGCCTATTATCGAATGGCGGGAAAAGCCGATATTAAAGTTTACAAAAACGGTTGTAAAATCGAAGAATTTTCAAGCAAGAAAGCATTTTGGGAATTGATGTATTTCGGCGAACCGTATAAATAAAAACCCTTCAGATAATAAAATCCAAAGGGCTTTAAATAAGATAATTAAAATTTCCTACTCTGTTTCGTCTTTAATAATAAAAACATCTTCGTTATCCTTATGCATATAATATTCTTCACGAGCCAAACGCTCTTTTGCATCGGGATTTGTCATTAAATCTTTATAATATGTTTCATTTTTACGAATTTCTTCTTTATAAATTTCTTTTTTATTTTTCAGATATTCGATTTTATCTCGTAATTTAGATTTAAAACGAAGATTAGTTTGATCAATAAATGTAATCCAAACGGCAAAAACCAATACGGCAATTACATATTTGAATTTCAAAATATACGACCAAATTATTTTTGCTCTTGCTTTCATACCAACGACTTTACAGCTTTTAACTATAAGAACTTTCAACTTTAAGAACTTTAAATTTTAA
>JAOZQB010000231.1 GCA_029932445.1 Bacteroidales bacterium
AAGATTTGGCGCCTCGCGATATTGTGGCTCGTGCCATTGATACCGAAATGAAAATAAGCGGTGATGAATTTGTCTTTTTGGATGCAACATATTTGGATTCCGAAAAGCTGAAATCACATTTTCCGCATATCTATGAAAAATGTTTGACTTTAGATATTGACATTACAAAAAATTACATTCCTGTTGCTCCGGCAGCACATTATTTGGTCGGAGGTGTAAAAGTTGATTTTGAAGCAAAAACTTCCGTAAAACATTTATATGCTGCCGGCGAATGTTCTTCTACCGGCTTGCACGGTGCTAATCGGTTGGCATCTAATTCGTTACTTGAAGCCTTGGTATATGCTGACAAAGCGGCGGAATCTTCTTCAAAAATCTTTAAAAACATTCAAATTAATGAAAATATTCCGGTTTGGCATGATGAGGGTATGACGCATCCTGAAGAAATGATTTTGATTACACAAGAATTTAAAGAGTTGCAGCAAATTATGACTTATTATGTAGGTATTGTACGTTCAAACTTGCGTTTAGACAGAGCTTTGAATCGACTGGAAATTATTTACAGAGAAACACAAAAATTATATGATCGGTCAAAAGTTTCACATGAAATTTGCGAACTGCGTAATGCCGTAAATATTGCTTATCTGATTATTAAAATGGCAAAAGCTCGTAAAGAGAGCAGGGGACTGCATTATACGGTTGATTATCCGGAGAAGGGTAAGATTTTGTAAAAAATCTAAACCGCCTGACCGCTTTAAGCGGTCGGACGGATAGAATAATATTTATATAGCTTCAGTTTCAACTACTTTTGCTAAAACATCTGCATAAGGAATAAATAAATATTTCTTATCGTCAAATTCAATTTCGTTTCCTGAAAATTCTTTGTATAAAACTGTATCTCCTACAGAAATTCCGGGATTTTCAATATTGCCCAATGCAACAACTTTACCTGTCAGCTCTTTTTCTTTTGCAGAATCGGGAATAATAATTCCGCTTGCCGTTTTTTGTTCGCCTGTTTTTTCGTTTAATTCAAGCAATACATTTTCGTTTAAAGGTTGTAATTCTTTCATTTTTATATCGTTTTAATTGTTATTAATTATATATTTATTTTTAAGAATTGAATGAAACAGCCGCAAGCTGTTTCTACTGTAATCCTAATAATTTATCAATTTTTGCTTTATCGAAACCGATAATTGTTTGTCCGGCAATAACACTTTGCGGAACACCTTGTTGTCCGCTGCGTTTTACCATAGCTTCTGCGGCTTTTTGATCTTTAGAAACATCAATATCCCTGAATTTGATATTATTTTCGCGAAGATACGTTTTTAATCGATTACACCAAGAACATGTCGGTGTTGAATAAACCGTAACACTTTTTTGTGCTTTTTCCGAAGCATTATTTGAAGCTGTAAATAAAGAATCCGAAAATAAAGATACGTAAAAGTTTGAATCGTTGCATCCTTTATAAATACCTTTAAATTCAGTGTTTTCAAATTTTAATAATGAAGGCACCGAACTAACCGAATATTCGGGATGAATATCTTTGACTTTATTAACATCTGCAACGAAAACATTAACTTCGGATTTTGCTTCAGCAACAGCATCCGAAATGTTTTTATTGGCACAATCGCTTTGTTCGGAGTTTTCTTTATGAATCAGTAACCAAAAGTTTTCTCGGTTCGTTATTTTTTCTTTAAAATCCTTAAGTGAATTGACTTCAATCATCATTTTTTTATTTTCAAATCCTACCGGTATTTTACAATCGGTATGCCGGAAAATTTTAGGTGAAAATTTGACAGTTTCAGATAGAAGTCAGAACATAAAAAATTTACTAATAAGTGTAACTTATAGTTTGTCAGGTATTTATTGTGCATTCCTGTTTGTCCGGTCGGGAATAATTTGCTGACTAACTGACAAATTTGCAAATAAAAAAAGCTGCCGAATTCGGCAGCTTTAAAAATTCAGAAAATGTTATTTATTAAAAAGTAAAAACAACACCTGCATTAAAAGTTCTCGGTAAACCGAGGTAAACTTCTGCAGAATTAACGGTATGAGTAAATCTGTCGTCATAACCCATGAAACCATTATAATGACTGTTATCTACCGCATCTTGAATATACAATGCATCCATTAAATTGAATACATGACCGTATATTTCAACACCATATTTTCCTTTTAAAGGTAATTTGTATGATAAGTGCATGTCTGCTAAGAAATATGAAGGTGTTAACCAAACTTGTGCAACATCCGTTTCATCCGTTCTGGTTGTCGGATCAAAATCTGCATAA
The DNA here is from genome assembly GCA_029932445.1 of Bacteroidales bacterium. GTDB lineage: Bacteria > Bacteroidota > Bacteroidia > Bacteroidales > JAADGE01 > JAADGE01. The sequence goes on from JAOZQB010000231.1 coordinate 2,286, forward strand.
TGATTAGTATAATATCTGCCGTCAAATTGTATGCGTAAACCGGAAATCGGTAAAATAGTTAATTTGCCGCCAAATTGATTTTGAGGAGAATCCCCCACTTTTAAATCTTTAATGTAGTAATTATACTCTTCAGTTATATATGAACTGCCGTCATATTCTCTGTAAGTTCCCCCAACATCATTTAAATAAGTCCAGTTACCTAAAGATGCAATAGCTGTTACTTCAAGGAAATCAATTGGTTTATAGATTCCTTCGAATTCAAATCCTTGGTGAGCTTCATCCATTCCGGTTAAGAATACGATAGCGTCTGTTCCTGCATCAGTTTGAACACCTCTGCTGATAGCTCTGTCTGTCCATTTTGTATTGTAATAATTAACTTTAAGAGACAGATTTTTTTGAGGTGTTTCATAATTTACACCGATTTCCCAAGCATTAAAAATTTCGTTTTTAGGATCATCAGCAATAGCAGCAGAATAATCATCAATCACATTGTCAAAAATAGGTGCTTTGGAAATGTAACCGTAATTAGCAAAAACACTGAATCCGCCAACCGGACGATAGCTTAAACCGCCTTTCAATTGATAACCGGGTATGTATTTAGTTTCAGCATATAATTCATTATCAGAGCCTTCAGCTTTTTTGAAATGATTTGTATATGTATATTTAATGAATGAATGACCGAAGGTGCCGTAAGCAGTAAATTTAGATGTATTATATTCTGCTTGAGCAAAATATCCCATCCAATCTACAGTATTGGTAAAGTGATAAGCGATTTTATCACCTAATACTTTATTATAATCACTTCCGGAATCAAATTCATTTCCGTCATAATAGAAAAATTTGCCGCCCACTAAGTCTCTGACTTCTCTGAAGTGATCAATTTTAGCTGTTCTCCAGTCAACACCGATTTGTGCTTTAAATTTATCACTGAATAATATTTGTGCTCTTGAAATAGCTCCGATTGTCCATTGATTATTAACACTGTTTCTTAAAATTCCGAAAGCCGTATCTGAAGCCGTATTATTGTTATAAGTTTCATCCCAACTTACAAATCTTGAAGGACTGTCATAAATTCCGGCATTATAGTTATATTGCATATGTCCGTATGTTCCTGAACCGCCGCCTGTACCACCGGAATAATAGAGTGTCGTATATTGTTTTACTTTTGGAGACCATGTAGCATACCAGTTTAAGTTTGCTAAGGGTTTGTGATAGAAATTTTCACGTTCACTCATGTAGTTATCATTATTTCGGCTGTGTTCTTTACCGTTCCACCATTGGTTTCCGGTATAATCAACGGTGATAGGACTCCAATTTTCATTATAAAATCGTCCGGCTTTTGCATCAGAATAATTGGGATATAATACAGATGCATCAGCTTCAGGAAATTTCAATAAAGTACTGTCGTCAGCTCCGAGTTCCGTAGCATAATCATGGCTGTATGCCGCTACATTTTGTTTGTAAAGATTTTGACCGTGCAATTGTGCGGCACCTACAACAAATAATTCTAATTTATGATTTTTATTTACTTTGTAAGAAGACCCCAAATAATATGCAAAAGCTTTGGTAAAGGTTGCATCAATCAGACCGGAACCTTGTTTACCTACTAAGCTTGCACTGAGAGCAAATTTATCATTAATCAATCCTGTATTACCTGACAAGGTCATTTTCATAAAGTCCCCTGAACCGTATTCTAATTTAGCAGTACCGCCGGCTTTTTTATCGGCAGGGCTGGTAATAATATTCATGGTTCCTCCTATTGAAGGTGTTGCCAAATTAACGGCACTTAAACCTCTTTGCATTTGGATGGAAGATGTTGCGTCAGCGACACCGTCCCAGTTTGACCAATAGACCCAACCGTTTTCCATATCATTAACAGGAACACCGTTAATCATAATAGCTACATTTCTTTGATTAAAACCGCGAACATTAATACGTGCATCGCCGGCACCGCCGCCGCCTGCCGTAGAATAAACACTCGGAGTCATATTCATTACCAAAGGTAAGTCTCTGGAACCGAGTTGTTGTTCAATGTCTTTTTTGTCAACATCAGAAAATGCC
>JAOZQB010000053.1 GCA_029932445.1 Bacteroidales bacterium
TTATTTCAACTCTAACACAACACTTTTTCAAGTACCTGATATGCTATTTTTAAAACTAACTGTTTAAAGCACGCCAAATCACATCTTTCAATTCAACTAATCCCTTTTGAGTTACCGATGAAATAAACACATGCGGAATATTCGGCAAATCTTTTTCCATTTCTTCAATCAATTCCTCATCGGCTAAATCGGATTTTGTAACAGCAAGAATACGTTCTTTATCAAGCAATTCAGGATTATATTCTTTTAATTCATTAAGTAAAACATGATATTCTTCTTTAATATCATTTGTATCTGCCGGAACCATAAAAAGTAAAACGGCATTTCGTTCAATATGTCGTAAAAAACGCAATCCCAACCCTCTGCCTTCCGAAGCACCTTCAATAATACCCGGAATATCCGCTACCACAAATGATTGATTATCACGATATTCCACCATGCCCAAATTAGGTGCTAAAGTTGTGAATTCATAATTTGCAATTTTCGGCTTTGCAGCAGAAATCACCGATAATAAAGTAGATTTTCCTGCATTCGGGAAACCGACCAAACCCACATCCGCTAAAACTTTCAGCTCTAAAATAATCCATGATTCTTCCCCATCTTCGCCGGGTTGCGCATAACGCGGAGTTTGATTTACGGATGATTTAAAATTCGTATTACCCAAACCGCCTCTGCCGCCTTGCATCAATATTTGCTCTTCATCGTGTTCGGTAATTTCAAATAATACATCACCGGTTTCAGCATCTTTTGCCACTGTTCCGAGCGGTATTTCCAGAATTATATCTTCCCCTTCGGCACCAAATCTGTTATTAGCCGTTCCGTGTTCGCCGCTTTTGGCTTTCACATGTTTTTGATACTTCAAATGAAGCAAAGTAAATCGATGTCTGTTGCCTTTCAGAATAATATGACCGCCTCTGCCGCCGTCACCACCGTCAGGGCCGCCTTTAACCGTTCGATTATCCCGATGAAAATGAACCGATCCGGGACCGCCTTTTCCTGATGCACAATATATTTTAACGTAATCTATAAAATTTGCTTCCGCCATAAAATTTCATTTTTAAGAAGATGCAAAAATACGAAGTATTTATCGGAATGCAACTTTTGATTTCAGATATGCTTTAACTCCGTTATTTTTTATAATTTCGTAAACGGAAAATAACCTTTTTTAAAGGTATCAGAAATAATTGTTATCCTTTTAATTCAAAACATGTAAAATACGAAAAAAACATTTATTATATTGCTGTATATAAATCGGTTATAAAGGACTGAAGTCCTTGATAGTAGTGAGTTTATTTTAACCCCCGACTTAAGTCGGGGGCTGAAACAACCACAAACATTAGGGTTTTAACCCTTTAATAATTTTTTAATCGAACAACAATAATCAAAAGTTATTAAAATACTTAATTCAAAAAAATAAAACAACCATGAAATATAAAACCGGATTGGTATTAAGCGGCGGCGGATCCCGCGGATTTGCCCACCTCGGAGTTGTCAAAGCTTTAGCGGAAAAAGGTATTAAACCGGATATTATTTCCGGAACCAGTGCCGGTGCCGTTGCCGGTTCGTTGATTGCCGACGGTCACAGTCCGGAAGAAATTTTTAAGCAACAAACAAGTAAACGCTTTTTAGCTTACACAAATTTCAATTATTTTAAAAAAGGACTTTTAAATTTTAAAAATTTAAGAGCCGTATTAAAAAAAACTTATACCGTAAAAAATATTGAAGATTTGCAAATTCCGTTTTATGCCTGTGCGGCAAATCTCAATGAAGGCAAAGCCGAATATTTTAACTCCGGAAATTTGATTGATGTTGTTACGGCTTCGGCATCTGTTCCCTTTCTTTTTAAACCGGTTGAAATTAACGGTATTACATATACCGACGGCGGATTAATTGATAATCTGCCGATTAAACCTTTGCTCGGACAATGCGAAAAGATTATTTGCGTGAATCTTATTCATTTAAAATACAAACAAGAATTTAGAAAAACCAAGCAAATTTTCGGACGCATCTTTGATGTGTTAACCTACCACAACCAAAAAACCTATATTTCCGAATGTGATATATTAATAGAACCGCCGGACATTTATGCCCAACCCTATTTCAGCAATAAAAATGCCCGGAAAGTTTTTGAAATCGGTTATGATTATGTGATGAAGGCGGAAGATATATAACGATTTGCTAAAAAGCATTTTATTTCTTTTTTGGGGTTTTCGGATGTTTTTCTTTATTCTTTACAAAAATCAATTTGTATTTACTTTTAGGGGTTACTCGTTGTTCCAGCTCAAAACTTCCGATTGACTTAATTAATGGTGTCAGTTTTTCAAATCCGTAATTCCGAGAATCAAAATTAGCTTGCTTTTTTTGCAACAAACTTCCTACATCTCCGAGGAAAGCCCAACCATCTTCGTCAGAAAGATCCGATATTGTTGTTTTAATTAAATTAATTTCCTTTTGAGATATTTTATCTACATTGGTTTTAGCCAATTCTTGGGTATCATCATTTTTCTTTTCAGCTTGATTTTTCAGAATTTCTATATAAATGAACTTATCACAAGCAACAATAAACGGATTTGGGGTTTTCTTTTCTCCGATTCCGATTACTTTCATTCCGGCTTCTCTTAATCGTGTCGCTAATCGCGTAAAATCGCTGTCGCTTGAAACTAAACAGAACCCGTTGACTTTGCCGCTGTAAAGGATGTCCATTGCGTCTATAATCATTGCAGAGTCGGTCGCATTTTTGCCGGTCGTATATCCGTATTGTTGAATAGGCGTAATTGCATTTTCCAACAATAGGTTTTTCCATTTTGTCAGATTAGGTTTCGTCCAATCGCCGTAAATTCTCTTAATGGTCGGATTTCCGTACTTTGCAATTTCTTCCGTCATTTCTTTTACATAAGCAGACGGAATATTATCACCGTCGATAAGTACGGCTATGTTAATATTCGTATTCATATTTTAAGTTTTAATGCTGTATTTTAATTGCTTACGATTGACTATACTATGTTTAATAAAATTCACGTTTTTATATGCCTGATTTACAAATTTGTTTTTTACAAATATATTAAAAAATAATACACTCCTTAATATACAAAGAAGGACGGAGGCAAAGACATCCGCCGAACGGTGTACAACCTATGGCGAACTGATAATTCTAAAGAATACCCGCTTACTTAGGATTATTAATTTAAAAAAAAAGCCTGTCAAATCTGATAGGCTTTATACGATACAAAAAGGTCAAAAAGTAATATTATATTATTCTGCTTTGACATTTATTGCGTTCAATCCTTTTGGACTTTCTTCTACATCATAGCTTACTTTGTCTCCTTCATTTATCTCATCAATTAATCCGTTTTGATGTACAAATACATCTTTACCGCCATCATCAGGTGTGATGAATCCAAACCCTTTAGATCTGTTAAAAAATTTTACTGTTCCGTTACTCATAATTATTGTTTTTAATTTAAATAAAATGCAAAGTTAGTATTAAATTTTTCATCTGATTGATTTATGCATCATTATTTTTTTTTTGCACATAACAATATAGTAAAAACACTGTTTTCCGTACAATAATAATTTAATTTCAGACCTTTCCTTTTTATGATGGCAAATGATGGCAATATGGCATAAACAGGCTTAGTCAACTTTGGTTTATTACAATCAGGTCTTTTATTTTTTATCATAATTTTAAAGCAACAACTATTTATTCAACGATTGAATTTTAGAAATGGCAATTTCTGCGGCTTTAATAAATACCGGCATAGTCGGAGCAGATGTCAGCAAAGGATGCGTTCCAATTTGAAGTGAAATAAGTTCGTATACCGTGAGTTCATTTTGGATAGCAAGCCCAAGAGTATTTATTATTTCACCCGAAGATTTTCCGCCCCAAATTTCCGCACCTAAAATAGAACCGTCTGAAGGGCTAACATATAATTTTGCCGTTAATAATGATGAATCTTTTATTGCTCCGGGATGCCGATCAGGAGCGCTAAATTGAGCAGTAATAAATTGGATATTGGACGTTATCGCACTTTTTTCATTTAAACCTACCGAAGCCATTGACAATCCGTTTATTTCAGTAGAAAAGATACCTATAGTGCCCATAAAACTGTTTTTTATTGTTACGCCGTAAAGATTATAACCTAATACTCGTGCTTCGGCAGTAGCTGTAGAAGCTAACATAATATTATCACTCCTTCCGGTTAAAAAGCCTATTGTTTGTGAGCAATCTCCTACAGCGTAAATATCTTTTTCTACTGAACGCCCATAGTTATCAACATGTATAGCGCCCATTTCGTTTAACTGCAATCCCGCATTTTTAGCAAGTTCGGTATTGGGTTTATAGCCCACAGAAAAGATTACAACATCTGTTTTAATTTCCTTGTTATTATTTAATTGAACAGCCGTAACACAGCCATCTTTCCCAATAACTTTTTCAACCAAAGTGGAAGTATAAACATTCACGTTTGCTTTTTTGAGTTGTTCTGTTGCTATTATACTTAAATCATACGAAAGAGCTTTTGAGAAACAAAATTTTTCAATTTCAATTAAACTGACTTTTTTATCTGTATTTTTTGCTAATTGCTCCGCAACTTCTGCACCTATAAAACCACCACCGACAACAACAATGTTTTTTTTGTCTTTAAGCGTGTTAATTAAATTCTCAATATATTCAAAATCCTTTTTGATATAAAACACATTTTTTAAATCAAAGCCCGGAATAAAATCAGCAATTACATCCTTAGAACCTGTTGCAAATACAAGTTTATCGAACATAACCGTATCGCCCGACTGTGTTCCAAGTTTTTTCTGTTTAACATCAACATCAATCACAAGGTCCGTCATAACTTCACCGCCCAAGTCAATAAATCCTTTGGGACCCATGGCATTTTGGCTTACTGAGTCCAGGTCGTGAAAAACATAAGGAATGCCACACGGAACCAAACCTTTTTCATTTTCCTGAATCATTAATATTGATTTGTCGGGAAACTGTTTTTTTGCAATTATTCCTGTTACGATACCGGCAGGACCTGCTCCAATGATTATTACATCATATTTTTTCATTTTATTTCTCCTTTAAATTGTGATTACTCTATTTATTTAAGCAATTTTTTTTATGTTGGGTAACGTGTTGCAAATATGGCCCGTAGCCGTTTGTTTGCAGGGTTTTTGTTGATTACTTGTATGTTAATATTTCTTCTCATTTTTCTAAAAATGTACTAACCGGCTATGGGGTATGATTTGCTGTTATGCCGTCGTGCTTTATTCTAAATCTAGTACTATTCGCAAATTTTCTGAAACAATTTCACTTAAATCTTTTGGCAATTTTCCTGTTCTTTTTACAAGCCTGTTGTTGTCAATTGCTCTCACTTGGTCAATCATTATGTCACAGTCCTGATGTAAATTAGCAATTCCTTTTTTTAGATGTACTCTTAAAATCTCAGAGTCCTTTTTTACATTAGTGGTGATTGGACAAATAATTGTTGATGGATGTTTAATTTTATTCAATAGGTTTGTTTGGACTGCTAAAACAGGTCTTGTTTTTCCTGGTTCTGTACCAATCTTTGGGTTCAAGTCTGCTATCCAAACTTCAAATTGTTTAATCGACATAATCAACCTCCTCAAATTCTTTAAGTACTTTCATCGAATCATTTTTTACTAATTCGGATTCCGTTTTAAGTCTTTTCTCAAGCAATAATCGTCTTTGTAGTCTATTATAATATTCAATGGCCTCGTTAATATATCTGTTCCGAGGTTTTTTGATTCTTGAAAGAATTTTTTCGGTTTCTCCAAAAATCGAATCGTCAATCTTTAATGATACATTTTTCATGATTTCTGTATTTTATACCGCAAAGGTATATCAATAAAGTATATATTGCAAGTATTCCTGAAATTTATTTTTTCGCATGCGGCATAACGATTGTATAAGAAAAGTACGGTATTGGTAACTTTAATACTTTCGAGTTGGTTCATAGCTAATTTAATTTTGAGTACAATTTAGTAAAATAATTTCTCTACGAGAAATTAAATTTGCGGAGTTTCAAATAAATGAACGCCAGTCGTTAAGCACGTTTTGCCGTATTTTTTTTATACGCTGTTGTTATGCCTTGTTATTCTTTATACTCAATCTCTCTTATTATTTTATTTCGAATCGTATCATTAACAAATTCAACTCTTTCTGTCCAGTTATTTCTATCGTCAAATTGATAATCATATATATGAGTTTCCATAGCGTTTCCATCGTATGCATAGTAGGTAACATCAATTCCCCAACCTGTTGCTCTCTTTTTCATCAAAGAGCTTGCTTTCAAAATATTAGAATTATTGTCAAAAATATTGGTTTGCACAACTGCTAAACTATCATTTCTATCATATGTATTAACAATCACTGTCGAATCATTTGGATATTGATATTTTGCAAATCCACTGTAATAACATCTTTGAGCAATTGTTTGCCAATCAAAATGCTTTGACTTGGAAACTTTTCCTTTTTTATAGTTAATTTTCGTCTTTGTGAAAGTTCTTAATCCCGAAAGAGTTTTATGCTTTACAATTCCATTAAATCCACTTACAGATGTATATTGCAATCCATCATTAAAAATCCATGAAAAAGGTAGCAGTCTAATAAATCTTGTCTTTCCTTTTATTGAATCATTTTTGAAGTTGCTAATTTTAGAAATCTTTCCAAATCTATATTTAATAGTCATGCTTGTACTGTCAAATACAATCATGCTTAGTTTATTCTTTGAAAATCTAAGTTCATAACTTATTGAATCATTCTGATTGACCTTAATGGTTTCAATTTCTTTACCAATTGGCGAATCAATGAAAAAATCCACAATGCTTATCGGATATAATCTATATTTTAAATTGTATCCATTCATTAAATCGTTATTGGTCTGAGACAATAAAATCTGACTGAAAAGTGTCAATATGCAAATTGTAAGAATTCTATTCATTTTTCATGTATGTGCTATCGCTCGTTTAATTCTGACTAACGTAAAAATTAGTTACTGATTTTCAGTTGTTTATATTTTATTCAAATCTATCAATTTTCTCCACTTTTTCCTAACAATATTTTACGTTAGCGAAAGGATTTAATCTGAGCTGTAGAAGTAGCTATATTAGCTTAAATCTACTACGGAAGTTCATATGTGGGGAATAAGGCATAACACTTGTATAAACGCAACCATTCGTTTATAACCGTTAAAAACGTTTATTTTACATCAAGCAATTCCACTTCAAAAATTAAACTTGTATATGGTTGAATTGATCCTGCTCCGCTTGATCCGTATGCCAAACTGCTCGGCATTATTAAAGTGGCTTTTCCGCCTTCTTTCATATAGGCAATACCCTCGTCCCATCCTTTAATGACTTCACCTCTGCCCAAAGTAAAATCAAACGGTTCGTTTCTGTCATAAGACGAATCAAATTTTTCGCCGTCTAAAAAAGTTCCGGTATAATTAACAACGACAATATCTCCTGTTGTTGCCTGAGCTCCGGTTCCGGCAAGTGTTTCAATATAATACAAGCCGCTTACAGTGGGATCAACGGTAATATTATTATCATCGATATAGGTTTGCAATGTTTCAAGTTCCTTTTCTGTGTCACTTTTGCAAGAGGTGAAAAAAGAGATTAATAAAACAGAAACGCTTAATAAAATAATTCGTTTTTTTATGAGTCTATTTTTCATAACTAATTAATTTTTATTGTATTATGTTTTGTCATTATTTTTGTTTTGCTTCGCAACAAAAACACCGCCAAAACTCTGCATTCAACTTGTTTATTACCCCGAGTTAAAACTCGGGGCTGTATTCGTATCGCTGCTTCACAGTTTTATAATCACTCAACTTTTTATTTCGAGTTTTCAGAAGTTTTTTTAATTAATAAGGTCAAAATTAGTAAATTTTTGCAATACTTCCGGAATTTTAATTCCTTCTTCGGTATAATTATTTTCCAATAATGCAGCAACTATTCTCGGTAATGCCAAAGCACTACCGTTTAGTGTGTGTGCCGGTTGCGTTTGTTTTTCTCCGACTTTCTTAAAACGAAGTTTTAAACGGTTGGCCTGAAAAGTCTCAAAATTAGATACCGAGCTGACTTCCAGCCACTTATCCTGCCCGGCTGAATACACTTCAAAGTCATACGTGAGTGCCGAAGTAAAGCCCAAGTCTCCGCCGCACAAACGTACGATGCGATACGGAAGTTCTAATTTTTGTACCAAGGATTCAACATAAGCAACCATTTCATCGAGCGTTTCATAAGATTTATCGGGATGCTGAATTTGTACAATTTCCACTTTATCAAATTGATGCAGTCGATTTAAACCTCTTACGTCTTTCCCGTAGGAACCGGCTTCGCGTCTGAAACAGGATGAATAGGCCGTCATTTTAATCGGAAAATCGTCTTCTTTTAAAATAACATCACGGTATAAATTCGTAACGGGAACTTCAGCCGTCGGTATCAAAAATAATTTATCTTCGGTAACTTGATACATTTGTCCTTCTTTATCGGGAAGTTGTCCTGTTCCGAAACCGGAAGCTTCATTGATTACCAAAGGCGGCATGATTTCAGTAAATCCGGCTTTATCTGCCTCATCAAGGAAAAATGCGATTAATGCTCTTTGCAATTTTGCGCCTTTACCTTTATAAACCGGAAAACCGGCACCGGTAATTTTATTTCCGAGTTCAAAATCAATTAAATCATAAGTATCGGCGAGTTCCCAATGCGGAACTTTTTTGCTGAGTTTCGGTATCGTTCCTCCGGCTCGAATTTCCGCATTATCTGCATCTGTTTTTCCGGCAGGAACTGAAGGATGCGGAATATTGGGTATTTCAAAAAGAATTGTTTGTAATTCAGCTTTTGCATCATTCAATTTTGCCGTTAACTCTTTTGCTTTTTCTTTTAATTCGGCAGCTTCACTTTTTGCCTTTCCGGCTTCTGCTTGTTTCCCTTCTTTAAAAAGTTGACCGATACTTTTTGCTATTTTATTTGACTGTTCCAAAGTTGCATCTAAACTACTTTGAATTTCCTTACGTTTATTATCAGTTTTAATTGCATCATGAATTAATTGACTGAAATCTTTATTTCTTACGGACAACTTTTTAATAAGTTCTTCCGGATTATTTTTAATTTGATTTAATGTAAGCATATTCTTCAGTTTAATAAAAAAATCCCGTTATCGCAAACATTACGAAATAACGGGATTTTATCATTTATAAATATTTTTTATTATTCTGCGGGTTCTACGGAAACGTATGATTTATTATTTCTTTTCTTTTGAAATTTAATAATTCCGTTTGTTAAAGCAAATAATGTATGATCTTTGCCCATTCCGACATTATTTCCGGGAAAATGTTTTGTTCCTCTTTGACGAACAATAATATTTCCTGCCGTAACTTTTTGTCCTCCGTATAATTTTACACCCAGTCTTTTGCTTTCCGAATCTCTTCCGTTTCGGGTGCTGCCCATTCCTTTCTTATGTGCCATAATATTTTAGTTTAATAGGTTTCTGATTAAGCTTTTCCGCCGTTTAATTCGTCTTGTAACTTTTGTAATTCGTCCCATTTTCCGTCTGCTGCTAATTTAGCTTGTTTCGGCCATGTGACAGGATCAAATCTGTTATAAGCGTTTCCGCCGGCAGCAACCAATATTTCTGATATTTTTTCAGCTTTGGCTGTTGATAATTTTTTGAATGTGTCCATTCCTGCATCTGCCAAAATTCCGGCAATTTTAGGTCCGATACCTTCAATTTTTGTAAGTTTATCAGGTTTTGACGTTTTCGCTTCAGTTTTTTTTGTTGTTTCTTTTTTAACAACTTTTTTAACTTCGGCTTTTTTAGGAGCTTCTTTTTTAACAACTTCTTTCTTTACCTGTTCTTTAGTTTCCGGTTTTTCAGCAGTTGCTTTTTTAGCAGCAGCTTTTCCGTTTAAAGTAATGTCTTCAATTTCAATTTGAGACAAATCTTGTCGATGTCCGTTAAGTTTTTGGTAACCTTTTCTTCTTTTTTTCTTGAATACTAAAACTTTATCACCTCTCATATGAGAAAGGACTTTTGCTTTAACGACGGCACCGATTACCGTTGGTGTTCCGATGTTTACTTTTTTTCCGTCATCGGTTAATAAAACTTTGTCAAAAGTTACATTATCACCTTCTTTTTCAGCCAGTCTGTGAACAAATATTTTTTGGTCTTTTTGAACCTTAAATTGTTGTCCGGCTATTTCTACAATTGCATACATTTTTATATTGTTTAAATGTGTTTAAGAGGCGCCCGTTATTAATTCGGAACTTTTAATGCCTCGTTAAATTCTTAATTCGGGCTGCAAAAATAGTTATTTTTATTAAAATACAAATGTTTTTTCTGAATATCTTTTAAAGAAAAAAAAATAAACCTAAACGGAAATCACAACTTGAAACAGTTTAAAACTTGAGTTATTTAAAATCTGAATCTTTTAATTGGTCGTTTATTATTATATTAAACCGTGAACTGTTATAAAAATTCTTAAATTGATTAAAATCCGTTTCATTTTTATCATTTAAAAAAACATCTCTGTGAAAAGCATCCTTAAAAACATGCCAAATAATTTCAGAACAAAACATGCTTGTTGTATCATCAGGATTAAAGCCGTAATCAAAAGCGATTTCTTTTTCGAGATAATATTGAGCCGCTTTCGTGATTTTTATATATTCCTCCGGTTTACAGCAATTGTACCTTACAACAATAACCGAATTTTTATGTCCGGCATCCGTAAAAGAATCAAAATCTTGAACTTGAATTCCTTCTTCAGATAAAAATGAACTTGATTCGGAATGAATAACTTCTAATTTATTTCCTAATTTTCTGATAATTCCGCAATGCGAAATTGTATATGGTTCATCCAATTTATTAACAATATAATCCGATACCAAACCGTGACCGTATCGTAAAATAATATCTCCGTTATGAATTAAAGCTTTTTCGGAGCCAGGTAATATATAACTGATACGTTCTTCTTTTTTTTTCTCAATTCTGTTATATACAGTTCTGAAAATCCAAAAGCCGAGCATAAAAAATACAATCCCAAAAATCAGATATTTTATAATCTTAATTAGCATAATAAAAAAAGCCGGAAAAATTCCGGCTGTAAATTTAGTAAAAATTGAAAAAACATTACATATCTTTTTTCATATCCACTTTCCATTTACCGTCAACTTTTTTCAACTCAACTTTTTGATCTTTTTTATCAGGTGTTGAATAAAAGCATGTTGCATTATCACCGTCAACTTTAGTTTCTCCCCATTCAATCGCATCTAAATCGCCCATTCCTGAGTCCGTATCTTGACCTTCGGGTGCCATTTTAGCCATACTTTCAATAAAACCTATCATCATACCTGTATTTTCAGTTCCGAGATCTTTTGCCTTGTCATAATTTTTGTCAGCCAATGCTTTAAAGAAATCTTTTGCAACACCTTGAGGGTTATCACCGCTGCCGCCGCAAGCTGCAAAGAAAAAAGTAAATAATAATACAATGCCTATTCCTGTCAATTTTTTCATAATAAAATAATTTAAAGTTTATAAAAATTTGGATTGTAAAGATAAAAGAAAAAATATTAATCTCCTAATAAAGTGTTAAAAAGCATATCCGGTACTAATAAACGGGTATACCGTCCACTTATTTTTCTCAATTCCGATTTTAAATAAAAATTTTCCTTTCGGCTTTTGAAAACGGTAAGCAAGATTCAACAAATGACTTAAGCCGGTCATGTTATCGGCAAAATCATAAATATACTGTGCTCCGATTCCTATTTCGATATGAGATGATTTTTTAAAAAATACAATTTGTCCTGTTATGGGAAAATCTATTCCTTTTTCTGTCCAATCAAGCCAAAAACCGATACCTGTTCTTCCGTTAAATTCAGCAAATCCGACATCATAGATATTTCTTTCAAAATTTAAACATAACGGGATATAAAATTCACCCGGATTAAAGCCGATGGTTCCGTATATTGAATTTTTTTCGGATTGATTTCCGTAAACAGATTGTTCTTGCGAAAAAACTGTACTTGAGACAATTAAAATACTTAATAATAAAATTGTTTTTTTTATTATATTCATTTGATTTATAATAGTTTATTTTCTTTTACATATTTCAACATGTATTCATAAGCTGCATCATAATCATTCGGTATTTTTCCGTCGAGAATGGCTTCTCTTATGGCATCTTTTATTATACCTATTTGCTTTGAAGGTTTTAAATTAAAGGTTTTCATAATCAATTCACCGGTAATCGGCGGTTGCCAATTTCTGATTTTATCTTTTTCTTCAACTTCAATCATTTTTTGTCTTACCTTCTTCAAATTTTTCAGAAACAGCTTCACTTTACGTTCGTTTTTTGAAGTTATATCGGCTTCTGCCAAAGTCATTAAATCATCAGCAGTATCACCGGCTTCAAAAAGTAATCGCCTGACGGCAGAATCAGTAACTTCTTCTTTTACCAATGCAATGGGTCGAAGATGCAGTAATACCAATTTCTGAACATAAGCCATTTTTTCGTTCATAGGAAGTCGCATCTTTTTAAAAATTTCGGGTATCATTTTTTTTCCGACAAACTCGTGCGAATGAAATGTCCAACCGTTTTCGGTAAAACGTTTAACGGCAGGTTTGGCTATATCATGCAGAATGGCAGCCCATCGCAACCATAAATTGTCTGTTTTTTCTGAAATATTATCCAATACTTGTAAGGTGTGCAAAAAGTTATCTTTATGACTTAATCCGTTTCGAGTCTCAACGCCTTTCAAAGCAACAAATTCCGGAAAAATATATTCTAATAAACCAACACTGTCCAATATTTTAAACCCTCGCGACGGCTTATCCGAAAGAATAATTTTATTTAATTCATCACTGATGCGTTCTTGTGAAATAATTTTGATACGGTCTTTATTTTCTTTTAAAGCTCTGAAAGTTCTCTGGAAAATTTCATAATTCAATTGACAGGCAAAGCGAACGGCTCGCATCATTCGTAAAGGGTCATCCGAAAACGTGATATCCGGGTCGAGAGGTGTTCGGATAATTTTATTTCTGATATCTTCCAAACCTTCGAAAGGGTCGAGCAATTTGCCGTATGTTTCCGGATGCAAACTGATTGCCAAAGCATTTACCGTTAAATCTCTTCTGTTTTGGTCATCTTCCAAAGTGCCTTCTTCCACTGCCGGTTTTCTGGAATCTTTGCTGTAGGATTCTTTTCTGGCACCGACAAACTCGTATTCAACACCTTTATATTTGAACATTGCCGTTCCGAAACGTTTAAAAACCGTAACTTTCGGCTTACCGGGAAGTTCTTTAGCAACAGCTTCCGCCAACTTAATTCCGTTACCGATAATCACAATATCCACATCTTTCGAAGGGCGTTTCATAATTAAATCACGCACATATCCGCCGATAACATATACCTGCAAATCCGCTTTGCCGGCAAGGGTTTTAATAATGTCGAATATCGGAAGTGTAAGTTTGTCTTTCATTTGTGAGCAAAGAAACAAAAAGTTTAATTAAGAAAAAAGCAAAATTTTTGAAAATTTGTTCGGCATGCATAGTAATTTTAAAAATAAATTGATACTTTCACATAATTTATTTGATTAAAAATTTATAGATATGATTTTATTTAACCCAAAGAAAAAAAAACGTTTCTATCCGGACACCGTTTCCGAAGAAATCATGAATAAAACAATAGAATTTTTTGAAACCAAAGGATTAGGAAGTATTAAAAAAGATGACCAAGAACGCATTTGGTACAGAGAATTTATAGAGTTTATAGGTAAAGAAAAAATATTTGCACGCCTGCTTACACCCGAAAAATACGGCGATGAGCATTCTCGTTGGGATATGTGGCGTATTCAAGGATTTAATGAAATATTAGGATTTTACGGTTTGCCGTATTGGTACACTTGGCAAGTTTCTATTTTAGGATTAGGTCCTATTTGGATGTCGGATAATGAAACTATGAAGAAAAAAGCAGCCGCATTATTACAAAAAGGCTCTATTTTCGCCTTCGGTTTATCCGAACGAAAGCATGGTGCTGATGTTTATTCTACCGAAATGGTATTAAGCCCGCAAGCTGACGGAAGCTATCTTGCAAACGGGTCAAAATATTATATCGGAAATGCCAATGAAGCAGATATGGTTTCAACTTTCGGAAAAATTGAAGGAACGAATGACTATGTATTTTTTATTGCCGATTACAAGCATAAAAATTATAATTTAGTTAAGAATACCGTAAACAGTCAAAATTATGTCGGTGAATATGCACTCGAAAATTATCCCGTAAGTGAAAATGATATTCTTGCAAAAGGAAATCAAGCATGGAACAATGCTTTAAACACTGTTAACGTCGGGAAATATAATTTAGGATGGGCATCAATAGGTATGTGTACACATGCTTTTTATGAAGCTATAAATCATGCATCTTCCAGAAATTTATACGGTATGTTTGTAACCGATTTTCCGCATGTGAAAAAATTATTTACGGATGCCTACACACGTCTTACAGCTATGAAATTATATGCAATGCGAACAGCAGATTATATGCGTTCGGCTTCATTAGATGACCGAAGATATTTACTTTATGATCCGCTTGTAAAGATGAAAGTTACGACACAGGGTGAAGAAGTTATTAATTTAATGTGGGATATTATTGCGGCAAAAGGTTTTGAAAAAGACACTTTTTTTGAAATGGCAGCTCGTGATATTCGTGCTCTTCCGAAACTCGAAGGAACAGTTCATGTTAATATTGCTTTGATTATTAAATTTGTTCAAAATTTCCTTTTTAATCCGAAAGAATACGATGAAATTCCGCAAATAAATGAAGCCAAAAACGACGATTTCTTATTTAATCAAGGACCTGCACGCGGACTCGGAAAAATTCAATTTCATGATTATCACAAAGCTTTTGAACTTTATAATTTACCGAATTTGACTATTTTTAAAGAACAAGTTGAAATGTTCAAAGAATCGTTGATAAAAGCACCTTCAACTCCTGAACAACAAAAAGATACCGAAATGATGTTGGCAGTCGGTGATATATTTACACTTATTCCGTATGCACAATTAATTCTTGAAAATGCAAAAATTTACGAGATTGATGAAGCAATTTTAGATCAAATATTTGATTTTATGGTCAGAGATTTTTCTAAATATGCATTAGAGCTCCATAATAAACCAAGTTCCACGGAAGCACAAATGAGCTATTGCCGAAAAATGATACGAAAACCGAATTCCGACAATGAAAGATATATGAAAGTGTGGACAAAATATGTTTATTCTCAAAAAGGAGAATATGAAATGAATTATTAATTTGAATTATTCATATAATTCAGGAGTTGAAAGTTATAAAGTTGAGAGTACTCCGAAAAGTCAAAAAGTGATAATTTAGTCATCCGATGAATTTGTAATTAGCTGACTATCTGTATAAATGAATATCAGAATTTTGCAAAATCATTCATCGGATGACTTTTCAGAGTGGTCTCAAAGTTAGATTACGCCATTTTTTTTGATTATTTCCCAAGTTCGGGTTATAAAACATTTAACAATAATCAACATAAACTTTTGACTTTCAACTTTATAAACTTTTAACTCCACATTATTTATAAACGGCGAAGCCCTCACGAAAAGTAATAATGCGGGTTAAAAAATATAAATTTACATCGGATATTTCAGGAAATGTAACTTTTTCTGAAAAACCGATTATTTTACAAGTTGCTGTA
>JAOZQB010000054.1 GCA_029932445.1 Bacteroidales bacterium
AAAATAAATATCTGCAATTAATTTTTTTGCAATCGTTTTAAATTCAAAAATTTTATTTTTTTTCGGACCGTAAATCATTTTTGCAAACTTGAATTGCAGAAACAATTTTACTTTTAACTGATTCCGAGACACCTAAAGCTTTATGTTCCGATTTTTTATTTTTAAAAAAGATGTTGAAAAGTTTCATCTGAAATACAATTTCGGTTAAAAACTTTTGCTAAGATAAAAGAAAGTGAAAAAAGATAAAATTTAAATTAATTATTAATATTGAATGTGCTCTGCAACATAATATTAAAAAATATTTCAGAAGGAAATTTGTAACTGATTCAGAAAAAAATTGAGAAATGCACCAAAAAAGTAGACTTCCGAATGTATTAATGCTTAAAAATATCATGAAAATAAAATACGAAAAGTTGCTAATTATTTGCAAACGAGTATAAAAAACAAAAATTGTCGAAAAATAAATGTTAAATTAATTTTTTAAAATTGAAAAGATTCTTAATTTTGCGTTAAATGTGAACATAATATTAACTGTTTAATTTATAAAATTATGAAGAAATCAATAATTATTCTTTCATCACTTTTTATTGCAGCTGCGATTTTTTCGGGTTGTAATCCGTTGACAAAAATGGTAAAAAAAGCCGGTGAGGTTGAATACAAAACAACCCCCAACCCTTTGGAAATGCATGCTTACAAAGTTCCGATTGACGTAAAAGTTACTTTTCCGCCAAAATATTTCGGAAAAAATGTAAAGTTAGTAATTACACCTGCATTAGTTTCTGATTACAGTTCATCAGACGAAATTCTTTTCAAAACTCAAACCATAATCGGTGAAAAATTTGAAGATAATTATGAGCAAATCAGTTACAAAGAAGGCGGAAGTTTCTCTTTCCAAGACACCATTATTTATGATTCAAAATTCAGAGCTTCTGATTTGAATTTAAAATTCCAAATTTCAACTCAAAAAGGAAAATCTGCCGACATTACTGAAATTAAACTTGCAGACGGTATTATTACTACCCCGGAATTGGTTGACGGCGGTATGACAATTGACGGCGGTCTGAAAAGAGGTACCGTATTAGGTCAAATGGTTTCTGTTCCGGTAACAAAACCTGAAGTCAGAATAGAAACAGAAAGTGCTAAATTTATGTTTGATTTACAAAAATCAAATATTAAAAGAAATGAAATTAAAAAAGAAGAAATCGTAAATCTCGGAAAATCTATCAAAGAAGCTTCTGAAGATCCTGACAAAGAATTAAAAAATATAAAATTTGCCAGCTATGCTTCTCCTGACGGTCCTCAAGACTTAAATGAGAAATTGGTAACAGACAGAGGAACAAACTCTAAAAAAGCGTTTGACAGATTGTTAAAAAAAGAAAAAATTGAACAAAT
This sequence comes from Bacteroidales bacterium, assembly GCA_029932445.1. GTDB lineage: Bacteria > Bacteroidota > Bacteroidia > Bacteroidales > JAADGE01 > JAADGE01. The sequence continues at coordinate 1,393 of JAOZQB010000054.1, forward strand.
TGAGAATACTGATTTCATGATTACGGAAACAACTCCTGCTGAAGACTGGGACGGTTTCAAAAAAGCTGTAGAAGCTTCTGATATGGAAGATAAAGCTCTTGTTTTAAGAGTATTAAGCATGTATTCAGATCCTGACACAAGAGAAACTGAAATTAAAAAATTAGCAGCTGTTTATGATAACTTAAGAAAAGATATCCTTCCGATGTTAAGACGTTCTGAAATTAAATTTGATTACCAAGGAAGAGCAAAAACTGATAGTGAATTAAAAACACTTGCAAGTACAGATCCTTCTTCATTACATCAAGAAGAATTACTTTATGCTGCAACAATTTCTGACAATCAGGAAGCTGTTTATAAAAATTATACATCACAATATCCTGATGACTGGAAAGGTTGGAATAACTTAGCCTGTGTTCAAGCAAAAGACGGAAATTTAACAGATTCAAAAACAAACTTTGAAAAAGTTATTTCCAAAAAATCTGATAACCCGGCTGCTTTAAATAACTTAGGTGTTATTTCATTAGCGGAAGGTGACCTTGATGCTGCTTGGGATTATTTTGAAAGAGCTGAAAATGCCGGATGCAAATCACCTAATTTACATTATAATAAAGGTGTTGTTTTAATTAAAAGAGCTCAATACGGTTCGGCAGTTGCTGAATTCGGAAGTGATTCTTTTAACAAAGCTTTAGCTCAAACATTAGCAGGAAGCAATGATGACGCAATCGCTACTTTAAATAATTTAGGAAGCAGCGAATACGGATTATATTATTATTTAAAAGCCGTAACTGCTGCAAAAGCAAATAAAGTTGACGATGTAATCGAAAACTTAAAAATTGCAATCTCTAAAGAAAGTGCTTTAAAGGATTATGCTAAAAAAGATACGGAATTTTTAAAATTCATTGACAATTCTGCTTTCAGAGGTGTAATTGAATAATACGAAATTCATAATTTAATTAAAACCCCCGAAATTCGGGGGTTTTTTCATGCAATAATTTCATAAAAATTGTTTCCGGACTGAAAATTTGGCATAAAAATATAACCGGCACATGCTTTGAATAACTGCAATCAAATTAAGTAAAAAAAATAAAAAAATATTTAGATATGCAAAAAGGTAAAATTAATGTTACGGGAGAAGATATTTTTCCGATTATTAAAAAATTTCTTTATTCAGATCACGAAATTTTTTTAAGAGAATTAGTTTCTAATGCTGTGGATGCCACTCAAAAATTGAAAATTTTAGCATCCAAAGGGGAATTTAAAAATGAATTAGGAAACTTAACAATTAGAATAAAAACTGATAAGAAAGCAAAAACATTAACAATTTCTGATGCCGGTATCGGGATGAATGCCAAAGAGATTGATAAATACATTAATCAAATTGCATTTTCGGGAGCTGAAGATTTTATGAAAAAATACAAAGATGATGCTAATGCTATAATCGGACATTTCGGTCTTGGGTTCTATTCTTCTTTTATGGTTGCCGACAGAGTGGAAATTGTTTCAAAATCTTATAAAGATGACAAATCTGCAGTAAAATGGGAATGTGACGGCAGTCCGAATTTTAATCTTGAAGAAACAGAAAAAGAAAAAAGAGGAACGGATATCATTTTGCATATGGATAAAGATTCCGAAAATTTTTTAGAAGATTCTAAAATTGAAGAACTTTTAAATAAATATTGCAAATTTTTACCTGTAGAAATTGCTTTCGGAAAAGAAAAAGAATATAAAGATGATAAACAAGTTGAAACAGATAAAGATCATATAATTAATAACACACAACCTGCTTGGACAAAAAAACCCGCAGATTTAAAAGATGAAGATTACAATAGTTTTTATAAAGAACTGTATCCTGCAAGTTTTGAAGAGCCGCTTTTTCATATTCACTTAAATGTTGATTTTCCGTTTAATTTAACGGGTATTTTATATTTCCCTAAATTTAAAAATACGATTGAAATCCAAAAGAATAAGATTCAACTTTACCAACGTCAAGTTTTTGTAACTGACTCTGTTGAAGGTATCGTTCCTGAATTTTTGACACTGCTTCACGGCGTATTGGATTCGCCTGACATTCCCCTTAATGTTTCCAGAAGTTACTTGCAAAGTGATAAAAATGTTAAAAAAATTTCAAATCATATTACAAAAAAAGTAGCTGATCGTTTAAAGGAAATATTTACAAATGAACGTGAAAATTTTGAAAAAAAATGGAATGACCTCAGAATTTTTATTGAATACGGAATGTTAAGCGATGAAAAATTCTATGAAAAAGCAGTTAATTTTTTCTTATTACAAAACACCGAAGGTAAATTTTTCACTTTTGATGAATATAAAAAACTGACAGAACCAAATCAAACAGATAAAGATAAAAATTTAATTTATTTATATACAACGGATCCTGAAGAACAATACAGTTTTATTGAAGAAGCTAAAGAAAAAGGATATGATGTGTTGGTAATGAACGGACAATTGGATGCTCATTTTATCAATCAAGTTGAAACAAAATTAAGCGGAATCAGATTTACACGTGTTGATGCAGATATAATTGATAAATTAATACAAAAAGATGAGAATTTTGAATCGAAACTCACTAAAGAAGATGAAGAAAATTTATCGATGGTTTTCCAAAGTCAATTACCGAATGATTCAACATTTTTAGTCAGTTTTGAAGCAATGAGAGAAACGGCAAACCCGACCCTTGTTACACAAAATGAATTTATGAGACGTATGAAAGATATGTCAAAATTCGGTGGTGAAGCTTCTTATTACGGACTTTTACCCGATAGTTTCAATTTAATTGTAAACTCAAATCACAAATTAGTTCTGAATTTAAACGAAAAACTTCTTAAAACTAAGGCTAAAGATTTGAAATTATTAAATGAAAATAAAGTTGAAATTAATACAGAGATTGATGCTTTAAATACATTACAAAAAGATAAAAAAGAAGAAGAAATTCCGCAAGAAGAAAAAGATAAACGAGAAGAATTGAATAAGAAGCTTCAAGAAGTTGAAGATAAAAAACGTGATGTATTAACTAAATTCGGAAATAAACAAAAGCTTGTAAAACAATTAATTGATTTAGGTTTATTGGCTAATAATATGCTTAAAGGAGAATCCCTAAGTAATTTTGTTAAAAGAAGTGTTGAATTAATAGAAAGGTAAAGAATCCGTTATTATCATAGTTGCAGCCGAAAAATTTCGGCTGTTTTTTTTAGTTGTTCAACATTTTTTTTAATGATATTCAATACTTTTTTGGAAAACTAAAATTTTTATTTGTATATTTGAAATCTAAAGTTTTATAAAACAATTTTTCTGTAATGGAAAGTATCTACGTCAAAAAAACAAAAAAAACACCATTAATCAGTCTGGATTTGACCGAGAATATATTTCAAATTAAAGGACCTTCTTTCTCAGAAGATATCCTCTCTGTTTACGATCCCGTAATTAGTTGGATGAATGAAAACCTTCCGCAACTTGAAAATGAATTAACTTGTGAATTATATTTTACGGTTTTAAACAGCGCGTCGCATAAAAAAATTTTTCAAATATTAATTATCTTAAACGGATTTATGGATCGGGGGAAGAAAATAAAGATAAAATGGTATTACGATGAAGATGATGAAGACATCATGGAAATGGGTGAAGATTTAACAGAGTTAATAAATCTTCCGTTTGATCTTGTCCCGATTGCTAATTAGTGTCTGTCTATAAAGTCTAAAACGTTGTTATTTTTATATGACTTTCTTTTTGTTAATATTTTTGATATGAGATTAGAGATATGAGTATTGAGATTTTATTTCGCTTATATTTAATGAATTATCGAAGATGATTTTCTCATATCTCTAATCTAATGTCTCATATCTTTAAGCTAAAATTACATAAAAATATCTCTAAATTTATAAAAGCCATACTTTATAGACAAGCTCTAATTAATTATAAGTTGTAAAATAAAATAGGATGTTTTTCGGTTAATTTCTTTAAAAATATATTTTATTTTGTTACAATTATTTTTTAATCGCATATCAATTAAGCTAATATCAGGCCTTTTAGAAATATCGGATTTATAAAATTCATCTAAATAATCTCTGATTTTAATAAGACTTTCTTCTCGATTGCCGTTAATAAGATTAATTTTATTGCCTAAAACTCGTGTTTTCTCATTTAAAATAATATTCCCTGCCGTAAGAAATAAATTCCCGTCTTTTTTACTTAAAAGGAAAACACCGCGACTGTTTCGCATCCCTGTATCAGGGATATCATAAATAAATTCATCAGCAAAATCAATAATATTTCTGATTAATTTAACCGTTAAATCAAATACTTTTTGTTTAACAAGTTTTCCTCCTATTGAATGAGATTCGATAACAGGCAATAAACTTTCCAGATTCCGGAAAGCAAATGAACCGTTAAAATTAAGTAATATATTTTCGTTATTCAGTAATTCGTGAAATTTCGAAATCCTATTCAATGAAATTAATTCATTGACACTGTCTTTATTCTTTTCCTTATTTAAAACTAATTGAATTTGATAATAATAATAAGAGAATTCTTCATTAATTTTTTTAAATTTAAATTTAATATGTCCGTCAGTTCTTCGAGCCATTGTAATAATACCCAGTCCGCCTCCGCCTTTCTCTGAAATTACACCGTCTAACAGAATTTTTTGATATTCAGCTTTTAATTCTTCGGGACTTAATTTTTTAATTTTCTTTAAATATGTTTCCAACACAGGAATGTTATCATTACAAATCACATTGGCAGTTGATATATATATTGAATTATTTGTTTTTTGAATGACAATTAATCCCTCATCTGCAATATCCTCATTTTCAGGCATATCTTGATGTCGAATGACATTTTGCAAAGATTCAATTAAAAAATATGAAATCCTGTTTCTGTATGCATATGCTTCCGAATCGCTGACAAATTTCGCTTCATTTAAATTTAAAATATTTTCCGTAATATTTTCGGAAAAATGACCTCTGTAAACATATTCAAAATAATCTTCATCAATGTATTTTGTCAGTTCGTAGGCTAAATCGATTTGCTTAATATTATATTGATTTTCTTCCATTTATCAATAGGTGTTTTAAAATAAAATATGCACTTATTCAATAATCTGATTATCCTTAAAAATTATTTTCTTTATTATTTCGCCGTTTTTATTAAATAACGTATACTTTCCGTTTTTCTTGCCGTTCTTATATATCGATATTTCTTTTAATGTACCGTTTTCATAATATGTCATCCGCTTACCTTCTGTTTTTCCGTCAATAAATTTACTTTTTTGTTTAATCGTGCCGGTCCGAAAATAAACAAACCATTCGCCTTCGTACAATCCTTTTTTATAATTCCCTTCAGAAAACAATTGTCCTTCGGGATAATACGATTTCCAATACCCTTCACGATAATTATTTTTATACATACCTTCTTCGGCAATTTTTCCGGTATTATAGTACGATTTATAGCTTCCGTTTAAGGCATCATTAATATAAAAATAATCTGCCATTAATCTCCCGCTCTCATAGTATGCTGTTAATTTACCGTCTAATAAGCCGTTTTTATAAAAACATTTTCTTTCAAGTGTTCCGTTTTTATAAAAAACATATAAACTGTCTTCAAAATGTCCGTTTACTTTTTTCCCTTTGTAATTTAATTCGCCTGTTTGGTAATATGATTCCCAATATCCGACGGGTTTATTAAATTCATAATATTGAATATCTTCAATTGTGCCGTCTTTTCGAAAGTTTTCAACTTTCCCGTTTAATACACCGTTTGTATAAAAACCTTTAATTTTAGGTTTGCCGTTTTTATAATATGTAATAATTTCACCTTCGGGAAATCCGTTTTTATTTATCCCTTCCTGCTCTTTTTCTCCCGTTATATAATAATGTGTAAATTCACCGTTTTTTTTATTCTTTTTAAAATTAAAAACGGATTTTATATTTCCGTTTTCAAAATAAATTTTCCATTGTCCTTCAATCAGGTTCCGAACAAATTCACCTTCCTGCCTTTTATTTCCTTTTTGATCAAAATAAATATAATGCCCGTGTTTTATCGTATCTTGGTTATTAACAAACGCATCATACGATTCTTTCAGTTGCCTTTGAGAATTATTGTAATATGTTTTAACCGACTCCTGATTGAACCCTGAAAAACTCAGAAATAAACAAGGAATGATAATGAACATAAATCTTATCACTTTTTATCGTTTTGATTATTATCGGAATCTTCTGAAGGTAAAATAATTAAGGGTTTATTTAATCGTATTCCTTCAATGGTAACATTTTTCCCGTAATCAAGCAATGCAACCAAAGAATATTTGCCGGGCGGTAAAGCAGCAGGTAATTTAAATTTAATTTCTCTCAAGAAACCGGGATAAGAGTTAAAATAAATCGGATCAAATTCAATTTCTTCAGCTGTATTTAAATCTGAAGCAATAAAATTAACTTTGCATTTTGCAATATTTTTTCCCGTATTCAGAACATCCGCAGTAAAATAACGATTTGTAGAATCAATATTATTAATCTCTCTTAAATCTTTAATTTTTAATTTTGATTTCAATTGCAAAACAGGATCTCTATATATTTCGACAGCTATTCGCCCGCTTAAGCGAACACCTGCACCCATTCCTTCGTCCACGTCAAAACTTGTTTTCTCGGTTACTGTTTGAATATACATTAAGGCCCATCGAGTCGTATAATCATCGACCGGCGGCAGCATCGTTATTTTTACCTGAACTTGTTCATTCGGATTAATATCAAAAAATGTTTGTTCCGGTGTAATCCATTCGGTACAAGAAGTTTTTGAAGAATTCCGTTCTATAGCTTGTTTATTTCCTTCTTTATCAATAACAAAATCAGCAAATGAAATCGTAAATGATGTTCTGAAATTAGAATGATTTTTGATTGACAAAATTTTTGTTTGTGATTCTTCCGGATCAACTTTAAAGTTCATTTTTACCGGAGCAACTTCAAAATCCTGAGATTTTACGGCGACCGAAAATAAAAGTATAAAACCGGTTAAAATCAAATTAATTTTATGCATTTTTTGAGTATTTTAAAAAAAAATTTAATTTAGATTTTCAAATATAGATATTATTTATTAATTTTCATAATTATTTGAAACCTCAAAAACCAAAACACCTGAAAATTCATTTCGTTTGAATATGATTTTCAATGTCTTATATTTATTTTAACTTTTTATGATTCTAAAATAATTTAAAATGAACATAAAAAAACAGCAGTTTTTATATAAAATTTTCATAATAAGTATCTTATTTTTTATATCTGTTTCAAGTTTCGGACAACTGTCAGAAAAATATAAAAAAACAATCAGCAGATTTATAAATGATGCAAATAATTACATCAGCATTGATAATTATAAAGATGCCGCAAACTCATATTATAAAGCCGGATTATTTTGTTTTGAAAAAAATTTAAATAAAAAAGCCATTATCTACCTTAAAGAAGCAGCAACTTTATACGGTAAAGATAAAGATTTTAAAAAAGTGATGAAAATATACAGTAATATCGGTTTAATTTATTCCAATCTTGATGAATATGATAAATCTTTACTTTATTTTAAACAAAGTCTTAAAATCAGAAAAAGTATCGGAAATGAAACTGATATTGCTTCCGGATTACTTGATTTGGCATATATTTTATCGGTTCAGCAGGACTACAAAAATGCGATTCTGAATATTCTGAAAGCACTGGATATGGCAAATAAAAACCAAGAACCGAAATTGGTTTTAATCAGCTACAATATGTTAGCTGAAAATTATCAAAAAGCAGGGAATATGCAAAAAGCTGCCGAATATATGGATAAATTTGCAACTTACAGACAACATTATGAGAAAAGTCAGTCCAAAGAACGTGTCAGTGAAGAACGTATTAAATCAGTTGCAGAAATCAGCATGAAGGATGCCGAGAACAGAGCAAAACAATTAGAATTAGAATTGATTCGTAAAAATAAAGAAATTGCGGAAGATACTCTTAACCGAAAAATAAAAGCTCGTGAAGACTCTTTAGTTATAGCTGAAGGTAAAATTGCTTTAGAACAAAGCAAATATGAACAAGCTGAAAAAGATCGACTGTTAGCAGAATCCAAATCAAAAGCAGAAAAAGCACAACAACGATTAATATATGCTGTCGGTATTGCCGTTATTACAATTATTCTTTTGGTCGCATTCTTACTGATATTAAATATCAGACGCAGAAAAAGACATAACCGACAACTTCAAGAAACAAATGACGAAATTGAAAAGCAAAAACGTAATATTGAATTAAAAAATAATGAACTGACGGATGCTTTTAATAAAATTGAAGAACAAAACAATGATATTAATGCCAGTATTAATTATGCCGTGAATATTCAAAGTTCAATGTTACCGAGTCAAGATTCGCTTCAAAAATTAATTCCGGAATCGTTTATATTATTTAAACCCAGAGATAAAGTCAGCGGAGATTTTTATTGGTTTAAGGATACGATTGTTAATCCCGGAAAAGCAGATCAACATAAGAAAATATTTGTTTCAGCCATTGACTGTACCGGCCACGGAATTCCCGGTGCTTTTTTATCAATGTTGAGTTATAACCTGTTGGACAATATCATTGAACAAAAAAAGGTATTTAAACCCGGTGAAATATTAGATGAACTGCATGACGGAGTCAGAAAATCTCTTCGTCAAAATGAATCACGTAACCGCGACGGAATGGATATGGCTATTTGCAGTTACAATCCCGACAATAATATTTTAGAATTTTCGGGCGCAAAAAATCCGATGATCTATATAAAAGATAATAAATTACATCGTGTAAAAGGAAGTATTAAACCGATCGGCGGTATTTTATATGATAAAAATGAAACTCTTAGTTTCTCAACAACAACTGTTGAAATTGACAGTCCTACAACTGTTTATATTTTCTCAGACGGTTATGCCGATCAAATAGGAGAACAAACAGGCAGGAAACTGATGACCCGATTTTTCAGAAATTTGTTGGGAGATATCCATAATAAACCCTTAAATGAACAAAGAGATATTTTAGACATGTTTTTAAAAAAATGGCAAGGAAACATTGAACAAGTTGATGATATTGTCGTCATCGGATTTAAGCTATTTCCTCAATGATTTTAGCTGTTTCCTCAATTAAATTTTTTTATTAATTTTTTTTATTCTATTTTTATATTTTAATTTAAATATTTATTAACCAAAATAATTATATCATGAAGAAATTGACTATTTTATTAACGGCAGTATTATTTTCAGCAACAGCTGCTTTTTCACAACCTGTTTCTGACTCAGGTGTTATTCCGGTAGGCGTAACGCTTAACTCAATTTTAAGATTAAACATTACCAGCGGAGGTAACCTGGAATATGTTGTAAACACCATTGACCAATATACAAACGGTATTGCTCAAAATGCTCGTTACGACACTCATTTTACGGTTGCATCTTCCGTTGATTTTGATGTTACTTTAGGTGCAGATGCAGCAACATTTATCGGAGTTGATGATGCAGCTCACACAATCCCCTTAGACAACTTAGGTTATTTAGTTGTAGCTGATGCCGGTGCTACAGGTGTTGACGGTGTAAACTGGGATTTACCTGCTGCTGTGCTACCCTTAACTGCTGCAACACCTTTTATCGTACAAGGTAATTATGTCGGTTTAGGAGCAGGTGACATCAATCAAAATGCATTTGTTATTCAATGGAGATTGGGAACCGGTGAAGGTACAATGAACGGAACTTCATTATTACAACAAAGTATTACATCAGACAGATACGTTGTAAATGCAATAGTTCAACTCTCACAACATTAAGATAAAGTCATTATTCTTCAGGAAAAAAATCCGGTAAAAACACAATCGGATTTTTTCCTTTATTTTATATATTATCAATATTTTATATCATTTATTGTGATTAAAATTGATAAAAAAAAGAATATGAAAAAGTTGATTGTTGTATTATTTGTTTTTTTAAATATTTCCCTGTTCGGGCAAGCCCGATTAAATATCAGTTCGGGAAGTTCCGTAAATTTTTATTTTAATTCATATCAAAAATATGTAAGCGGAATTTCTTACAATAATTTCACAACATTAAGTATCAATTATCAAGATACCAATACTGTTGCACCTTTTTATACACACTGGAGATTGGATTGTAAAGCTTTAACGCCTACGATTAACGGAGATGCCGGTAATACTTTGAATTTAAATTATATAGAATTACAAGCAACCGGTGCCGGCACACCTTCTGTTCCTGCAATTCAAGCTCTGAGCAGTTCAGATGTAACACTGTTAAACCAAGCGGTTGAAACTGCAGCCGGAAGTCCGGTAACTGTTTTTATAAGTTATTATTGCGGGGTAACAAACTCTTTGCTGGGTAAAAATCAAGATTATTACGTAGTTGATATTTTGTTTACTTTAATGGGTGAAAATTAATTTTTTTATTTATTGTCATAAATATCTGAATGCCAAAAAAAGTAAAACCATAAAATTTTATGATTTTTTTAAAAAAATATTTCTTTCTTTTATTTATCCTGTCATTCATTGTAAATTATACAATCAGTCAAAATACACTGAGGAAAGGAGATATTGAAGTTCATTTTTTAAAAGATCAAGTTGAAATAGAACAAAACAAATCATTTTTTGATATTTTATATGTCAAAAATAAAACGGATAAGCCGGTTTCATTTAATGTCCAATTTAATGCTCCGAAAGATTGGAAAATTATCGGTAATTCTTATGAAAAAATCACATTACAAGCTTATGCCGAATCTTCAATGCCGGTAAGAGTCAGTTTGTCAAGGCATGCAAACGGCGGTGTAGGTTATGCCGTTGTTGCCGTTATTAGTGATGATAAAGGATCTGTTTATAATACCGTTTATGCTTTTATTAAAATCCCCGTTATTTCTTCCGTCAAAATTAAAACCAATAAAACGTCTGCCTATTTTAATCAAAAAGAATTAACATCTAATTTTAATATTACAATTGAGAACTCCGGAAATATAGATGAACTTATTAATATTCAATTCATTCCGGACAAAAGTTTAACTGTTGAGAAAGGTACCAGAAAAATTAATATCGATAATATAGAAATAAAATCGGGAGAAATAAAAAACCTGCATTATGAAGTTTCATTAAATAATGAAATAGATTTTAAAAAATATCGTATTCATAAATTACTGATTAATACTAATATTCGTGATTCAATAGTCCGAAAAACTATTTGGTTTAAATACATTGATTGGAAATATAAAAACGAAACACCGGAATATAAAAAACCTTTAAATATTGAGCTCACTGCTTTTAATATTTTCGGTAATACCTCGCCGATTTATATTGGAAAACTATACGGTAATGTCTTATTCAAGAACAAAAAAGACATTTTCTATTCTTTTGAAAATTACAACAGAAGTCTGGGACAAGATTTATGGATTAACAGTCGAATAGAAATGCAATTTAACAGCCCCGGGACGACTCTTTTTCTTGGTGATTATACCGGAAATTTTGAACACAGTATGTATGGAAGAGGAGTTTATTTATCTCAAAAAATCGGAAAAAGGAACACATTAAAAACGGCATATACAAAACGCGTGATTCGTAACACTCAAAATTATGCTGCATCATTTTCCCATTCATTTTCAATACCGCTTATCACTGAGCTTGGTGCTGTATATTCTGAAGATCCGATTGGTGATAATTTTAAACTGGGTTTTGCCAAAATTACAATGAATATATTGAAAAACAATCTCTTGTTACTATTCGGAAACAGTCAATCATATTACAATCGTTTTTTAAATAATAATACTCTCAACGGCTGGGGATATCGTGCCGGTTTAAGCGGTAAAATCAAAAAGGTAAATTATAATATCAGAAGTGAATACGGAACTCCGAATTACTACGGTTATTCACAGGGGCGAAGTTATTCCGAAGCATTAGTTAATTCTTCTTTCGGAAAAAACAAAATGTTTAGTCTGCAATATTTTAATCAAAGTTATCGACCGAGAATTATTACTGACAGTACTATAATTACTAATCGTTTTACTAAATTCCAAAAAATTAAAACAATGTTCGGCTATTATACACCAAAAAATATTTTTCTGTATGCCGGTCCTCTTTTTGATGAGGAAAATACGAATAATTTTATCTATTTTGACCCCTCAGATATTTTCGGAACTTATACGGGAATGCTTGAAGTCGGTGCCAGAATATACAATAAATTTTTAGATAATTCATTTACATTTTCTGCAAAATACGGAATTACATCCGTATACAGATATTCAATTTTCTTAAACGGTGTTTCTTATGAAGGAAGATTAGGAGAACAAAATTACAATGTAGCTCAAATTACGGCAAGTTTTAAACAAAAAAACTTCGGGGTTCACCTTATTTATCATTTAGGACCTTATAATATTTCACAACAATTTGCCTATTTTTATTCTCTCATTTATTCAAAATCTCTAAGTATTATTCCTTTTTATGAGAAAAATTTACTTAATGACAAACTTAAATTTACCATCAGAGGTTCCTATATTAATAATTTAACTTCTAAAAACAGCCGAGTAAATCTAAATACCGGGGTAACATGGTTTGCAGGAAAAGGTTGGACCGTAAATTTTCTGAATACATCTTCTTTTCATCGAGTAACTAATAATACAGGATCAAGCTCATTCACCTCATCATATTTTGAGCTGGGAATTAATAAATCATTCGATATTCAACAACCGCGTCATAAATATTATAATTACACTGCCGTTTTTTATAAAGATTTGAACGGAAACAGAATTCATGATGCAAATGAACCGGGCGTATCCGATGTATTAGCTGAAATTATACGAGCAAATCCGGAACAAGATTTAAAAGATAAAAATTACAACGGAGAATTTTTATCAAATGAATTATATTCAAATGATAAAGGTAAAATTGAATATGATAATATCGTTGAAGGTGTTTACAACATTAAATATATTCCGAAAGATATACAAAATGCACATTACGAATCCGAAGGCACTGAGAAACAATTTGTTGCAAAAAAAGATACCGTTATGTATATTCCGTTTATGGAACGGAATAAATTATTCGGAAAAATCAGTTTACATCGTACACAACATTCGGCACTCGGTGATATCCCACTCGGAAATATTAAAATTACGGTTGAAGGTAATGACAAAACGTATTCGGCTTTAACTGATAAAGAAGGCTATTTTGAAATGTACATTCCTGTTTCAGATTATTATAAAGTAAGGATTAATAATATTTTCCGTGAACATTTTACTTTAAGGCAAGAATCTTATATTATTAAATTTAACGGTTATAAACAATTTGAATTGAGTTTTGATTTTGATGAAAAAGCACGAAAAATTCATTTTGACGAAAGCGATTTTCTTATAACGGATGAAGAAGAAAACGGTAACGTCTCTTTTGAAGACATAAAAGTTATTAAACAAACGAATTTAAGAGGTATTGTAAAAGATGCAAATTCCTTGTTACCGATTCATGCCATTGTTTCAATTTTCAATAATAAAACAGGCGAACTTATTTCTGAAACTGCATCGAGTCGTAGAACCGGAGTTTATTTTACTTCCTTTTTTGCCGGTGACAGCTATACTATTAAAGTAAAAGCACAAGGTTATTGGACATATACAGAAGATCTCTATCTTAATCAGATTACAACCTTCGATAATGTTAATAGGGATATCTTGCTGAGAAAAACATATATTGATGAAGAAATAAAAACAGAAAACTTAAGATTTAAATCCGGAAATTCAGAACTTTCTGCTCTGGCAAAAGCTGAGTTAGATAATCTGGTATCGACTTTGTTTCTCAACCCGGATATCATCATTGAAATCGGAGGTCATACGGATGATATGGAAGCACTAAGTGTAAACGCAAAACAACTATCGGAAATGCGTGCAAAAGCAGTTGCTGATTATATGAAACAACGAGGACTTTCGGAAAAACGAATGAAAATAAGAGCTCTGTCAAATCACGACCCAAAATCACGCCTTGATACACCTGAGGGAAGAGCTCAAAACAGAAGAGTTTCAATTATTATTGCCGGTTTCTAAATTCTATTTTTTTTT
>JAOZQB010000232.1 GCA_029932445.1 Bacteroidales bacterium
GCGGTCCGGACGAGACTTGAACTCGCGACCCCATGCGTGACAGGCATGTATTCTAACCAAACTGAACTACCGGACCTTTTTGCTTAAAGCGAGTGCAAATATATACCGGTTTTTTATTCTACAAAAAAAAATGTTACTTTTTTTCAAAAAAACTGAAGATAATGTTTCCGTACTTTCGATTTTGAATAAAAAACATATTTTCGGAAAAATCATATTGTTTAGAATGTTCTAAAACAAATAAAACATTCGGATTCAAGGCAGGATTATTAAAAATTATTTCGGGTAAATCTTTAACATTAGAATCATTAAACGGCGGATCAGCGAAAATGATATCATAATTAAGTTCTTGTTTCTTGCAAAATTTAAAAACATCATCACAAATAACGGTTCCTTTTAAAGGAAATAATTCATCAAATTGTTTCTTTATGTGAAAAATATAATTTCTGTTGATATCAATTGCCGTCATTTTTTTACACCCTTCCGAAAGAAACTCCAAACTGATACTTCCGGTTCCGGAGAATAAATCAAGAACAACAGCATCCTGTAACTGATAATTATTTTGTAAAATATTAAAAAGCGATTCTTTAGCAAAATCAGTTGTAGGGCGAGCTTTAAATCCTTTGGGAGCAGTAATTTTACGGCCTTTATACTTGCCTCTAATAATCCTCATTATGCAGATTCAGCAAATTATAAAAAAGATGACCTTCTACATCTTTAAAATTAAATGCAAGTCCGGTATTTAACTTTAAAAAGTTTATTTTGGGGATGTATTGATGAATAAAATAATAGAATTCAGTATCTTTTTCTATAAGACCGGAGAAATTTATGTAGGCTTTATTTAATTTTATATCATATTGATTAATCGTATTCAGAACATAATAAATAAAATCATTATCATCAGTGTACTGATAGGTATTTATCATTTGAAATTTATCATCCTTGAATATACCGATATCAAAGGAACCTGGATTAATATTAATTTGTATATAAGGTAATTTAAATTTAAGATTTTCTGCTCTTGAAATAATGTCATTAACAAAAACATTATTCTGATGTACAAAAATAACTTCAGGAAACTTATTCACCATTAATGTCGTTATGTCAGAAGGAATTGCGAAAATATTATAAGCATTTGCTTTTTTAATATAATTAAAATGCAATTCTTCGTATTCATCGAGAGGTTGAGTAAAAGTAAAATACTTTTTTATCTGTTTCCGATCAAACATCTCTTTCGGTACCAGAGTCGATTTACTTTCAATAACAGAGAAGAATACGGTTTTGTAATTTTTACTCAGAAACAAATCTTCTTTCAACATTGATTCGGCTTTTTCGACCAGAGATTTATCCGCAAGCTTTTTATCAAAATTATGATGATTTATTGCAGCATAACTGCTACCTGCCGAGTCAATAATAGTATAAGAATATCCGCTGTTACTTATTTGCAAAGACAAAATATAAGATGCGGTCTTACTCTTTGAGAACCCTTCATTAAATACAAAGAAATTTTTCATTTTAATGCATAAATTTTTTACCCGACAAATTGCTGTTTATTTCAAGCACTACAAAAATATATAAATAATTCGTAATGAAAAATAAATTAAATTAAAATTCTAAATATGAATTACATAAAATATACCAAAAAATAAATCCGCAAGTTATTTTATCTAAATAAACTTACGGATTTATATGTAAAAACGAAATAATACTATTTCTTTAAATCGTATTCTTTATCCCAGTTTCCTTCATTATTATTATTTTCTTCCAGTGATCCGACTTTTAATCCCGGATAACGGTCATTTTTAATTGCATCATCATTTAAGTTAAGAATCAATTGTCTGTCGAGTCCTTTTAAAAGAATTTCGTTTAAAACTTTTGCCTCAAAAACATTTATTTTCATACCGCCGGCGTCTACAGTTGATGTATCCATTTCAAATTTATACCCGTTAGTATAAGGTACGATTCCGAACTTATCAAAATTATAATCTTTATATAAAGTATCTGTAATAGCAACTCTTATTGTATCTCTGACGAAACCTTTAATTCCCATTCTTAAGCATTCACGCTCAGCTTTTTTCAAATTATTACCTTGTTGTAAATAAATTGTATCCGGTACGCTCCCCTCTTTTCTGATTACGGTCAAAGAATCACTTTGAATAAACGTTTTTAAAGAATCAAGATACTTTGTGTACTTTCCGTTTTCATTTTTATAAGCAATTTGAGCTGTTCTTACACGTTTTAATTCATCTACGGTCGATTGATATCTTTTTTGTTTTTCTTTATTAAACCGAATAGGCGTCATAATACTTTCAAACAGCATATAACCCGCAAAAAAAACAAATCCGATAAGAATAACACTTAGTACATACTTTATTATTTTACTGTTTGCAGATACCATAAAGCTTCCGGCAATCAGTAATACTACAACAGCAACACCAATTCCCACACCTAAAACAATCAAGGGAATTTTAATACCGTCCGTAACAGCATATAAAATTAGTTCTATCAAAATAAAATACACAATATATGAACCGTATTTTATCAATTTATTTTTTGATAAACCTTCATGAAATGTAATAAAAGCAACACCTGCGGTTGCAATAATCAATATTATTATAAATAAAGTCATTATTAAAGATTTTTTGTTCGTCTGCAAATTTAAAAAAAATATCTTTTTTAATAATTTTTTTAACTATTATTTTTAAAAATAAGTCATTTCGGTAAAATTTATAATAAAATAAAATTAATTTCACCTCTTGAATTCAGATAATTATATGCTTAACGATTTTTTATATAAAGAAATTATAAATGAACTGGATTTTAAGCCGCTTGAAGGTCAAATATCCGTCATTAAAAAATTAACAAACTTTGTAAGTATCGGCAGCAATCCTGCTGAAATCTTTTTATTGAAAGGCTATGCGGGGACCGGTAAAACCAGTATCATTGCAGCTCTTGTTAAAGCTTTAAGGAAAAATAAATTAAAAACAATTTTAGCAGCTCCCACCGGAAGAGCCGCAAAAGTTTTAAGCAATTACGCTCAAAAAGAAGCATTTACAATTCATAAAAAAATATACAGGCAGCAATCAGCTTCTGACGGTTTCGGAAAATTTGTTTTAGATGTAAATATTCATAAAAATACGATCTTTATAATAGACGAAGCCTCCATGATTGCAAACCAATCCTATGAAAATGCAAGTTTCGGTTCAGGAAGATTATTAGATGATTTAATTGAATATGTCTATTCCGGATTGGCGTGTAAATTAATTCTGACAGGAGACACAGCCCAATTACCTCCGGTAAAATTAGACATCAGCCCCGCTTTAGATAAAAATATATTAAAAAACTACAATTACGAAGTTATTGAAATTGAACTGAAAGAAGTTGTTCGACAAGAACAAAAATCAGGAATTCTGTTTAATGCTACCAAATTACGTAAAATTTTAAAAGAAAGTTCTCGTTACGAAAATAAAATCGATTTTAAAGGATTCCCCAAAATAAAACTTTCGGGATTTAAAGATATAGATAAAATAAACGGAACAGATTTAATTGAATCTATTTCGGATGCCTATGATAAATATTCCGAACAAGATACCGTTATTATTTGTCGTTCTAACAAAAGAGCAAACAGATACAATCAAGGAATAAGAGCTCAAGTTCATTATAAGGAAGATGAAATAGGCAGCGGTGATTTGATAATGGTCGTAAAAAATAATTATTTTTGGGCAGAAGATTATGACGAAATTGATTTTATTGCAAACGGTGATACTGCAGAAATAACTCGAATCTCAAATTATACGGAACGATACGGCTACCGATTCGCAGATGCAACTTTAAAATTTTTTGATTATAAGAATGTTGAAATACAAGCAAAAATTATTCTCGATACCTTGTCTTCCGATACGGCATCATTATCATATGAACAGAATAAAGATTTGTATAAAAAAATTGAAGAAGATTATTTAAATATCAAAAATAAAAGAAATCGTTTTAAAAAAATCAAAGAAGATCCGTATTTTAATGCTTTACAAATAAAATTTGCTTATGCCGTAACGTGTCATAAAGCTCAAGGCGGACAATGGAAAAAGGTTTTTATCGACCAAGGTTGGATAACCGAAGAAATGATAAATAAAGAATTCTTGCGATGGTTATATACTGCTTTTACAAGAGCAGAAAATGAACTGAGTCTAATAAATTTTAAGAAAGAATTTTTTTATGA